>NZ_LT985980.1:1883491-1885511 GCF_900291985.1 Lysinibacillus timonensis
TCGTTGAGACAGTGCCCAGATCGTTACGCCTTTCGTGCGGGTCGGAACTTACCCGACAAGGAATTTCGCTACCTTAGGACCGTTATAGTTACGGCCGCCGTTTACTGGGGCTTCAATTCAGAGCTTCGCGTAAGCTAACCCCTCCTCTTAACCTTCCAGCACCGGGCAGGCGTCAGCCCCTATACTTCACCTTACGGTTTTGCAGAGACCTGTGTTTTTGCTAAACAGTCGCCTGGGCCTATTCACTGCGGCTCTCTCTCGAGAGCACCCCTTCTCCCGAAGTTACGGGGTCATTTTGCCGAGTTCCTTAACGAGAGTTCTCTCGCACACCTTAGGATTCTCTCCTCGACTACCTGTGTCGGTTTGCGGTACGGGCACCTCCCGCCTCGCTAGAGGCTTTTCTTGGCAGTGTGAAATCAGGAACTTCGCTCATAAGAGCTCCCCATCACAGCTCAACGTTACAGGAAGCGGATTTGCCTACTTCCACGCCTTACTGCTTGGGCGCGTTCAACCAACGACGCGCTTTCCCTATCCTACTGCGTCCCCCCATTACTCAAACGGCGGGGAGGTGGTACAGGAATATCAACCTGTTGTCCATCGTCTACGCCTATCGGCCTCGACTTAGGTCCCGACTAACCCTGAGCGGACGAGCCTTCCTCAGGAAACCTTAGTCATACGGTGGATGGGATTCTCACCCATCTTTCGCTACTCATACCGGCATTCTCACTTCTAAGCGCTCCACCAGTCCTTCCGGTCTGACTTCAACGCACTTAGAACGCTCTCCTACCACGGACATCAAAGATGTCCATCCACAGCTTCGGTGAATCGTTTAGCCCCGATACATTTTCGGCGCAGCGTCACTCGACCAGTGAGCTATTACGCACTCTTTAAATGATGGCTGCTTCTAAGCCAACATCCTGGTTGTCTAAGCAACGCCACATCCTTTTCCACTTAACGATTACTTTGGGACCTTAGCTGGTGGTCTGGGCTGTTTCCCTTTTGACTACGGATCTTATCACTCGCAGTCTGACTCCCGTGTATAAATATCTGGCATTCGGAGTTTGTCTGAATTCGGTAAAGCGAGATGCCCCCCTAGTCCAAACAGTGCTCTACCTCCAGTATTCTCTATCACGAGGCTAGCCCTAAAGCTATTTCGGAGAGAACCAGCTATCTCCAAGTTCGATTGGAATTTCTCCGCTACCCACACCTCATCCCCGCACTTTTCAACGTGCGTGGGTTCGGGCCTCCAGTAAGTGTTACCTCACCTTCACCCTGGACATGGGTAGATCACCTGGTTTCGGGTCTACGACCACGTACTCATTCGCCCTATTCAGACTCGCTTTCGCTGCGGCTCCGTCTTCTCAACTTAACCTTGCACGTAATCGTAACTCGCCGGTTCATTCTACAAAAGGCACGCTATCACCCATTAACGGGCTCTAACTACTTGTAGGCACACGGTTTCAGGTTCTCTTTCACTCCCCTCCCGGGGTGCTTTTCACCTTTCCCTCACGGTACTGGTTCACTATCGGTCACTAGGTAGTATTTAGCCTTGGGAGATGGTCCTCCCGGATTCCGACGGAATTTCACGTGTTCCGCCGTACTCAGGATACACTCCGGAGAGAATGAACTTTTGACTACAGGGCTGTTACCTCTTATAGCGGACCTTTCCATGTCGCTTCGTCTAATTCATTCTTTTGTAACTCCAAAGGAGTGTCCTACAACCCCAAGAGGCAAGCCTCTTGGTTTGGGCTCTTCCCGTTTCGCTCGCCGCTACTCAGGGAATCGAATTTTCTTTCTCTTCCTCCAGGTACTTAGATGTTTCAGTTCCCTGGGTCTGTCTTCAACACGCTATGAATTCACGTGAAGATACTATGCCATTACGCATAGTGGGTTCCCCCATTCGGAAATCCCCGGATCAAAGCTTACTTACAGCTCCCCGAGGCATATCGGTGTTAGTGCCGTCCTTCATCGACTCCTAGTGCCAAGGCATTCACCGTGCGCCCTTAATAACTTAACCTAA
>NZ_LT985980.1:1885522-1886178 GCF_900291985.1 Lysinibacillus timonensis
CCCCCATTCGGAAATCCCCGGATCAAAGCTTACTTACAGCTCCCCGAGGCATATCGGTGTTAGTGCCGTCCTTCATCGACTCCTAGTGCCAAGGCATTCACCGTGCGCCCTTAATAACTTAACCTAAAAGTTATTACTTCTCATAAAGAGAAGATTTAGACTTACAATAAAATTCTTGAACTAAAAATATGTTTCAATGTCGTTTTATCCAGTTTTCAAAGAACAATCTAATAGAAGTATTCAGATGTCTAGCTCCGAACGCTAACTCGTACGCCTACTTCGCCATCTCACTACGAATGCAAGCATTCTTGTTCGATGCCTCCAGTAGTCTATCGAGTTAAACGAGCGTTCTACGCTTTTCATTGAACCTTCAAAACTGAACACAAAACGTTAATGTATAAGCCTACGGCTTATTTCCGTTAAAATTCCTTAGAAAGGAGGTGATCCAGCCGCACCTTCCGATACGGCTACCTTGTTACGACTTCACCCCAATCATCTGTCCCACCTTCGGCGGCTGGCTCGCGTATGCGTTACCTCACCGACTTCGGGTGTTACAAACTCTCGTGGTGTGACGGGCGGTGTGTACAAGGCCCGGGAACGTATTCACCGCGGCATGCTGATCCGCGATTACTAGCGATTCCGGCTTCATGTAGGCG
>NZ_LT985980.1:2187453-2337453 GCF_900291985.1 Lysinibacillus timonensis
TTCAATTGTTTCTGCAATTGTCATACCACCTGTTAAACCACCGACTAGTGCTCCAATAACTAGTGATATGACAACGTTTACTTTAAGTAAACTTAACACTAACATAACGACTACTGCTATAATTACTGCATTCATTATTATACCTCACACTTTCACTTGCTAAATTAATGATGTACTAAAGTGTAAACCGTATAATAGAATATGTCAATCTGATTTGGAATCGTTGTAATTTTCGGTTAATTAATAAAAACTACAACGTTCCTTTTTAACTATAATGAGCTTTTAACAATCTTTTTATAGTACTGAGTAGACAGTACCGCAAAAATTGCATACATAATAATATATACACTCATCGTAATAATAACCGGTGCTTCGAATTCTGTACCAAACAACCACCAACCCGATTTAACTGCAAAGTAACTATGCAGTAAACCTATGATTAATGGCACACCAAAACTAAATAACTGTTTAGCATAAATACCTCTCATTAGGTCCGATGTTGAGAACCCTATTTTTCTTAATGTCGTATAAGATTCTTTTTCATCTTCCGCCTCAGCCATCTGTTTGAAATATAATATACTTCCTGTTGTTAACAGGAAAGCTAAACCTAAAAAGGCAGAAACAAAGATGGTCATTCCAAAAGTTGCGATATTTGCTTTTCGAGTTTGCTCATAGGAGTCTGGAACATCCATAAATGGATGCCCCTCAACAATCTCCCTTTCAAATTGTCTTTGTTCTGCAGTGTTTTCAAAAATACTCTCTGCTATTTCTACTTCACTTCTATTCAATAAGTTTATCCCTATTTGAGTTGTTACTGTTGGTTGTACCGATTCATTTAACTCTAAATCATTGAATAGTTTGTCTGTTACTACCAGAACAGGACTTCCCCCAGCTACAGAGCTGGATAATAAGTAATCTTCACGAATGTCTGTAATATACAATGGAATTTCTAAATCGCCTGCATGAACGATAATATTTTTTTCCTTTTCAAGCGGTAATATTTCGGATAATACATTCACATAGCTTGTTAAAAAGGCTTCTCCTTCATCAATCAATACATCGGGTTGAACTTTATGAAAATCGCTCAATGAAATGACTGGTGTCTCTACTTGTTGACTAAACAACGGGCTATCTTTTAAGTTTCCACTTACCAATTCTTTCAAATTGATTGTAACTTCTGAAATGCTATACTCTTCTGTTTCATATTTAATGCCTTCCTGAGAAAGCCGATCTAAAAATTCTAATCCTTGGTTGTTAATTAAAATATAATCATAAGGAGAAGATTGCCTTGCATTAACTCCCGAAGAATAATAAGAAATATAAGATAAACTTGCAATTCCTATTGCTAGAGCAGTTAATGTGGTAATTAAAGTCAATGATTTTGCATTTGATTTCATGCGATGCATAATAGGCGTTACTGCCAATACATCAATAACAGTTAAATGACCTTTTTTTCTAACTCTAATCATATTCATAATAAATGCAACTGAGAAACGGAAGAATAAAAACGTACCCAAAATTGTCGATGCAAGAATAAGAAGCATATTTAAAAATAAATTTTTCATTGCACCTTCATCTTCAATGCTAAACAAACGTGTTGATTCGTAATAACCATATGCTACGAGCAAAATTCCAAGTAAACCCATAATAATTTGAAATAAACTAAATCGTTTGATTCGTTCATCTGCCTTCTTTGATGCAGTAAAAAGAGATAATAAAGTAACTCTATTGATCATCCAAATCATTTGAATTAAGATCACAACTAATAAAATGGCAAATATAATTGAAGATTGTTTTAATGCTTCAATTGAGAACGACAGTTCAACCATTGCCTCTATCTCTACTATGCGTAGAAGGATCATGGCGAATATACGAGAACTTAAATATCCAACTAACATACCAATTCCAACAGCTACTACAAACAAGAGAATGTTCTCAAGCGCGATTAACCTTACAATTAGCCCCTTTGTCATTCCAATTAACTGATACAAGCCAATTTCCTTACTTCTTCTCTTCATAAATAGATGATTTGCGTATAGTACAAAAAATGTAACAATAAAGTAAAGGACATAACTAGCCGCCTCAAACCCGGCTGTAGCAGTTCCACTTTCCTCCAGGGCCTGTTGAACGGATGGATTTGCATGTAATGTTGTAAATGAAAAACATAAGGTAACACTAAAGATTAGCGCAAAAAAGTATAAATAGTAATGCTTTAAATTTTTTCGTATACTTCTCAGAAAAAGTTTACTAAGCGTCATAACCGTCACCACCCAGTACACTTTGGGTACTTAAAATTTGTTGGAAAAATTGATTGCGTGTCTTATCTCCACGATATAACTCTGTATAGATCTGACCGTCCTTTAAAAATAGCACTCTTGAACAGAAGCTGGCTGCAACCGAATCGTGTGTGACCATCATGATGGTTACAGACTTTTGTTGATTAATGTTCTCTAAATTAGTAAGCAAAGCTGTTGCTGATTTCGAATCTAACGCTCCTGTTGGCTCATCTGCAAAAACTAAGGTTGGATTTGCGATGAGTGCTCGTGCTGCCGATGTTCTTTGTTTCTGCCCACCCGATATTTCATTCGGGTATTTACTTAAAACATCTGAGATTCCTAATAAACTTACAATTTCTTTTAAACGATTTTCTGCAACAACTTTTGGGAGTTTACTAATGGATAATGGAAGTAAAATATTTTCCTTTACCGTTAACGTATCAAGTAAATTGTAATCCTGAAAAATAAATCCAAGTTGTTCACGTCTAAAATCTGCTAATGCTTTCTCCTTCATCTCTCTTAAATTTTGTCCATTAATTTCAACAATTCCTTCTGTTGGAAAGTCTATAGAACATAAAACATTTAATAGGGTTGTCTTACCAGATCCAGAAGGACCCATAATTCCTACAAATTCACCTTCATTTACTTCTATATCTATTCCTTTTAACACTTCTTGTGCATTAGACTTTTTTCCATATATTTTTCTTACTTTACGTCCAATTAAGACTGCCATAAATACGCTCCTCTCTTTATCTAATTTCATTTTACCCTTTCACACATTCTTCTTCCTTCGTTCTTGATGACAAAATAAAATGGTAGGTGACAATTTTGTCATCTACCAATCATTTGTTCATGATATTCATTTTTATTAGGAAATTGTAAGGTGAAGATTGATCCTTCGTTTTCCTTAGATTGAACAAGTATCTTTATTCCAAGCTTTCTTGCTGCATTATCAGCAAGATATAACCCCATCCCAGTAGATTGAACAGATTCTCTACCAACTGTACCAGTAAATGATTTTTGAAAAACTCTCGGGAGATCTTCCTTTGAAATTCCTATACCCTGATCTTCAATATGAAGTAGTAAATGTTCGTTTTCATCAACTTGTGTATAAAACTGAATTTCTGTATTTTCATAACTATATTTAATAGCGTTGGATAAAATTTGTCTTATTATAAACGACAACCACTTTTTATCTGTAATAACCTCAAGATTTAACCCTTCAAGTTGAAAACCAATCCCTTTTTCAATACACCAGGACTGAAATTCTCTAATTTCTTTATGGATGATTGCTTTTAAATTAAGCTTCTCAAATTTGTTATCCTTCTCAATTGTAACTAGCCGTGAATTATGTAACTGTTGATCTAGCAAGTAATTAATTCGAAGCCATTCTTTCTCAATTTTATGGCGACTTTTACTTTCATCTATTTGCTCAATCATTAATTTCATAGCCGTAAGGGGTGTCTTCATTTCATGAATCCAAGCTAACACATCTTCTGTATCTTCTTGAACTTTTATTTTTATTTCGTTTAACTGTGATTCTTTTTTTTGGACTACCTGAAATAGATATTTTATATATTTTCTTTGAAATGGTGATAATGTATCTATTTGTACTTCTCTAAAATTATTATTATTTTCAAATATATTTCCTAGGAAATTTCTTAATTGATTCGTTTCTTTTTTATATCTCCAAACGAGAAACAATATGAATAAGGAAAGAACTATTAGATTAAAGTAACTCACCGAAATCCCTGAAAATCCTATATCAAGATAAAATAACAGATTAATTATAAGTAGTAGCGTAATAAAGAAAACTATCCAGGCACAGCGCTCTCTTAAGTATAACGTTAACATAGTTCACCTCATCAAACTTACAGCCATATAACCTAGACCCTTTTTCGTGATAATGACATCTTTAAGACCAATTTGTTCAAGTTTCATTCTTAAACGGTTAACATTAACGGAAAGTGTATTATCATTTACAAACCTTTCGTCATCCCATAATTTCCGTATTAATTCATCACGCGAGACAATTTGATCTTGACTTTGTAATAATACCCGTAAGATAAATAGTTCATTTTTAGTTAGTTCAATTGTTTGGTTATTTAGACTTACTATCGCTTTTGTGAAATCGATTATTGCATCGTTCCAACGTGATATGTCTGCCTGTTTTTCAGAATAATCATATGTACGACGCAATAATGCTTGTGTTTTTGCTAATAGGACTTCCATATGGAATGGCTTTTGTATAAAATCATCCGCACCCATTTGCATAGCCATTACCATATCCATTGGGTGATCCCGAGAAGATAAGAAGATGATAGGCACTTTAGAGATTGCTCGTATTTCTCGACACCAGTGAAACCCATCAAATGCAGGTAACTGAATATCAATAATAACTAAATGAGGTAGCTCTTCTAAAAAATAATCAATCACCTTTTGAAAATTAGTAGGACCTACTATTTGGATAGTCCATTGTTTAAATCTTTCTTGTATCGTTTCAAAAATTGATTGATCATCTTCAATTAACATAATTTTAAACTCCATTAATTTCACCTCATGTAACATTGTAGCATATTTTGCCAATTACGAAAGTCAATGAAATTGTTATAACGTAGAGCAGAAGACTCATTAAGCGAAAGAATCGAGTAGGAAACTAGCCATTAATTGGCTAGTCGACCTCTCACACCACCGTACGTACGGTTCCGTATACGGCGGTTCAATAACTTAAGTATCGACGCTCATACAAATAATTAAGGTCCTTTATTCCCCATTTGATGAGCGTTTTTGTTCTAATAGCTTTATGTAGAGTTTCACTTCCTGAAATCCTCCAATAACCCTTACGGGTATTCGCTACTTTCCAGGCTTCATTGTGTTGGATACCTAATCTCCTAAGTTGATAGTACCTTGTCTTGACTTTCTTCCACCTTTTCCAAATAAGTTGCCTTAACCGATGGTTTAGCCACTTTCTCATATCTTGAATGAACATTTTCATCAAACCAATGCCATAGTAATTTATCCATCCAACCGTAACTTGATTAATTTCTTTAACGATATCCTCAAATTTACCAGTACGATTTCGTCTAGTTTTATATTTTAGTTTATCTCTGAATCTTTTCTTCGCGGAGTGGTGTGGTCTACATCCTGTACTTTTAGATGTACTGTGGATACAGAAACCTAAAAATTTTAGTTTGGTCGGAGACCCCACCTTACTTTTAGTTTTATTAAATGTCAGCTTCAGTTCCTTCTCCAAAAACTTTGTAATGCTATCAAGGACACGTTCACCAGCTCGTTTACTTTTAACGTAGATGCAAAAATCATCCGCAAAGCGAACGAATTTATGTCCTCTTTCCTCCAGTTCTATATCTAACTGATTTAAATAAACATTACTAAGAATTGGTGAAAGTACACCGCCTTGAGGCGCACCGAATTCAGTTGGTTTGGTAAAGCCATTCTCTAATATTCCGCTTTTAAGAAATTTCCAAATTAGCTTTAATATAATTTTATCTTTAATGAATTCCTTGAGGTATTCCATTAGCTTTTGATGGTTAATGGTGTCAAAGTAACTTTTGAGATCACAATCCACTACCACTTTATAGCCTTGTTCATAGTATTTGATAGATTTCTTTATGGCTTGGTGTTGGTTTCTATTTGGTCGAAAACCAAAACTTGAATCGGAAAATTTCGGGTCTATTATTCCACCTATTACTTGATATATTGCTTGTTGGACCATACGGTCTCTAACACATGGAATGCCTAATTTTCGTTTTGTACCATCCGCCTTCGGGATTTCAACCCGTTTGACTGGAAGAGGCTTATATGAGCCATCTTTCAGTTTTCTCTTAAGATGGGGTAGGTATTTACTGACATGACCAAAAAGTTCATCTACTGTCATTCCATCTATTCCAGGCGCACCTTTGTTGGCTTTAACCTTCTTACATGCTCTGAAAAGATTATTACTATCAATTACTTTATCAATTAAATCGATACCATCTTGTTGACCTACTTCTTTAACGGCAGGACTACACACTCTTGCATACTCTTCAGTTTCCAACTTATCCCTTTGCAAACAGCCATCTTGCGATGTTTTCTGCGGTCTTTGCACTGCCATCACCTCCGTAATTCTTCAAGATTGCTATTGTTCAGTCCTTCATTTCAGAGAAACTACTATGACCTCTGCTGACTTCTTACAATTCAGCTTGCCATCACTGGTAAGCTTGTTCCTGTGAGATATTCCATCTCTCTTGTCGGGAACCCTTGTAAGACCTCCCCGGGTAAGAGCTACAACCTTCCTCCCATGTAACTGCTATATTTACTGTATGGAACTCGTGCAGTATTGGACTTCGTTTTGTTTAGCAAACTCGGCCATTCCAATTCAGCCTTATATATAGTTTCTGTCCGTCAGTTCGGGATTTTGCCTCCGGCTTCCTTCAGATTCCACCTCACGGTGGACACCCTTGCCATCAGCTAACAGTTCCTACTGCCAAGCCTGTAGTGGACTTTCACCACCAAGTTGTAGCCCATGCCGGGCACACTAAAAAAACCAACTCTAAGGCGTCCCCTAGAGTTGGTATTAGTAAGCTTTATAATGCTAAATTATTTTTGGATAGAAGCAACTACGCCAGCGCCTACAGTACGTCCACCCTCACGGATAGAGAATTTTGTACCTTCTTCAAGAGCGATTGGAGAAATTAATTCTACGTTCATTTCGATGTTGTCACCAGGCATTACCATTTCTACGCCTTCTGGTAAGTTAATAACACCAGTTACGTCAGTTGTACGGAAGTAAAACTGTGGGCGGTAGTTAGAGAAGAATGGAGTATGACGTCCACCTTCTTCTTTTGATAATACATAAACTTCTGCTTTAAAAGTTGTATGTGGAGTGATTGAACCTGGTTTAGCTAATACTTGACCACGTTGGATATCTTCACGAGCAACACCACGTAGTAATGCACCAATGTTGTCACCAGCTTCAGCATAGTCTAATAATTTACGGAACATTTCTACACCAGTTACAGTTGTAGATTTAGCTTCTTCAGCAAGACCGATAATTTCAACTACGTCACCAACTTTAACTTGACCGCGTTCTACACGACCAGTTGCAACAGTACCACGACCAGTGATAGAGAATACGTCCTCTACTGGCATCATGAATGGTTTGTCAGTTTGACGTTCTGGAGTTGGGATATAGCTATCAACAGCATCCATTAATTCGATGATTTTTTCTTCCCATTCTGCTTCACCTTCAAGAGCTTTAAGAGCAGAACCTTTAATTACAGGAATGTCGTCTCCAGGGAAGTTGTACTCAGATAATAAGTCACGTACTTCCATTTCTACTAATTCTAATAATTCTTCGTCGTCTACCATATCACATTTATTTAAGAATACTACTAAGTATGGTACACCTACTTGACGAGATAAAAGAATGTGCTCACGAGTTTGTGGCATTGGACCATCAGCAGCAGATACTACTAAGATACCGCCGTCCATTTGAGCAGCACCAGTGATCATGTTTTTAACATAGTCAGCGTGTCCTGGGCAGTCAACGTGTGCATAGTGACGAGTTTCAGTTTCGTATTCTACGTGAGAAGTATTGATTGTGATTCCACGTTCTTTTTCTTCTGGAGCGTTATCGATATCAGCATAAGATTTAGCTGTACCACCCATTTTTTTAGAAAGAACTGTAGCGATAGCAGCAGTTAATGTAGTTTTACCATGGTCAACGTGTCCGATTGTACCAATATTAGCATGCGTTTTCGAACGGTCAAATTTTTCTTTAGCCATTAGAGAAAGCCTCCTATAATCTGTTTTTATTGTTTTTTTATATGTTACAACTGATTGGTAAGAAAAAGTTTTCTAACCAAACAATCATAGCTTACAAATTATTTATACTTCATGCAAGGTGAAATTTCAAATAATAATTATTCACCTTTATTTTTTTTGATGATTTCTTCAGAAATTGATTTTGGAACCTCTTCGTAGTGATCAAATACCATTGAGAATACACCACGACCTTGAGTTGCTGAACGTAAAGTAGTTGCATAACCAAACATTTCTGCAAGAGGTACCATCGCACGAACAACTTGTGCGTTACCACGAGCTTCCATACCTTCTACGCGTCCACGGCGAGAAGTGATGTTACCCATAATATCACCAAGGTACTCTTCAGGAATTACTACTTCTACTTTCATAATTGGCTCTAAAAGTACAGGGTTACATTTTGATGCAGCCGCTTTAAGCGCCATAGATGCAGCAATTTTGAAGGCCATTTCGTTCGAGTCAACATCATGGTAAGAACCATCATATAATTTTGCTTTAATGTCGATTAATGGGTAACCAGCGATTACACCGCGATCAAGTGAGTCGCGTAAACCAGCTTCAACAGCCGGAATATATTCACGTGGGACTACACCACCAACGATTGCATTTTCAAACTCAAAACCTTTGCCTTCTTCGTTAGGTGAGAATTCGATCCATACGTCACCATATTGACCACGACCACCAGATTGACGAGTGAATTTACCTTGCACTTGTGCAGAACCGCGGAATGTTTCACGGTAAGATACTTGAGGAGCACCTACGTTACATTCAACTTTAAATTCACGTTTCATTCGGTCAACTAAGATATCAAGGTGAAGTTCACCCATACCTGAGATAATTGTTTGGCCAGTTTCTTGATCAGTATGAGCACGGAATGTTGGATCTTCTTCTTGAAGTTTTTGTAAAGCTTGGCCCATTTTATCTTGGTCAGCTTTAGATTTTGGTTCTACAGATAAAGAGATAACTGGTTCTGGGAATTCCATAGACTCTAAAATAACAAGGTTTTTCTCGTCACATAGAGTGTCACCAGTTGTAGTATCTTTAAGCCCTACAGCTGCAGCGATGTCTCCTGCGAATACTTTTGAAATTTCCTCACGAGAGTTTGCGTGCATTTGAAGGATACGACCTACACGTTCACGTTTACCTTTAGTTGAGTTTTGTACGTATGAACCTGATTCTAAAATACCAGAGTAAACACGGAAGAATGTTAGTTTACCAACATAAGGGTCAGTCATAACTTTGAATGCAAGTGCAGCGAATGGTTCTTCATCACTAGCATGTTTTTCAACTTCTTGACCTTCATCATTAACACCTTTAATCGCTTCTACGTCAGTTGGAGCTGGTAGATAGTCAATTACAGCATCTAGCATTAATTGAACACCTTTGTTTTTGAATGCAGTACCACAGATTACTGGGTAGAATTGTACTGATAGAGTTGCTTTACGGATACCCGCTTTTAGCTCTTCGACAGTGATTTCTTCACCAGCAAAGTATTTCTCCATTAGTTCTTCATCTAATTCTGCAACAGCTTCAACTAATTTTTCACGATATTCTTCAGCTTGTGCTTTGTATTCTTCTGGAATTTCACGCTCTTGGATATCTGTACCAAGGTCATTACCATAGAAGATTGCTTTCATTTCAACTAAATCGATAATTGCTTCGAATTCATCTTCAGCACCGATTGGTAATTGAATTGGGTGAGCATTTGCTTGTAAACGTTCGTGAAGTGTATTCACTGAGTATAAGAAATCTGCACCGATTTTATCCATTTTGTTAACGAATACGATACGTGGTACTCCGTAAGTTGTCGCTTGACGCCATACAGTCTCAGTTTGTGGCTCAACCCCTGATTGAGCGTCAAGTACAGTTACTGCTCCGTCAAGTACACGTAGGGAACGTTCTACCTCTACTGTGAAGTCTACGTGTCCTGGTGTATCGATGATGTTAACACGGTTACCTTTCCATTGAGCTGTTGTTGCAGCAGAAGTGATTGTAATACCACGTTCTTGTTCTTGCTCCATCCAGTCCATTTGAGAGGCACCTTCGTGAGTTTCACCGATTTTATGGATCTTACCAGTGTAATAAAGGATACGCTCAGTTGTTGTTGTTTTACCAGCATCAATGTGAGCCATAATTCCAATATTACGTGTATTCTCTAATGAGAATTCGCGTTTCATAGGGAATTTTCTCCTTCCAAAATAGGTTTTTAGACTATATTACGAAATAGCCTTTGTTCTATTATCGTCTAAAACTCTGACCCACGTTAGTATGAGTCAGGAATTTTAAACAATAATCAAAGACTTCAACAAATTTCAATATCTGAAAAATGTTATAACTAGTACTAACAGATTGCTGTTAGTACATAGTCTAAATTACCAGCGGTAGTGTGCAAATGCTTTGTTTGCTTCTGCCATTTTGTGCATATCTTCACGTTTCTTAACTGAAGCACCTGTATTGTTTGATGCATCAAGGATTTCGTTAGCTAAACGCTCTTCCATTGTTTTTTCACCACGAAGACGAGAGTAGTTAACTAAATAACGAAGTCCTAAAGTAATACGACGTTCTGGACGTACTTCAACCGGAACTTGGTAGTTAGAACCACCAACACGACGAGCGCGTACTTCAAGAACTGGCATAACGTTATTTAATGCAGCTTCAAATACTTCTAAAGGTTCTTGACCAGAACGTTCTTTCACTAATTCGAACGCACCGTATAGAATCTTTTGAGAAGTACCTCTTTTACCATCAATCATCATTTTATTGATTAAACGAGTTACTAGTTTTGAATTGTAAATTGGATCTGGTAACACGTCACGTTTGGAAACAGGACCTTTACGAGGCATGTGTTTTCCTCCTTTCAATTGATATATCTATATAGTGATTATTATTTTTTCTCTTTTGGACGTTTTGTACCATATAGAGAACGTGATTGCATACGGCCGTTTACACCAGCTGTATCAAGAGCACCACGAATAATATGATAACGTACCCCTGGTAAGTCTTTTACACGTCCACCGCGGATTAATACTACGCTGTGTTCTTGTAAGTTGTGACCTTCACCAGGAATGTAAGCTGTAACTTCGATTTGGTTTGTTAAACGTACACGAGCATATTTACGTAATGCTGAGTTTGGTTTTTTAGGTGTCATTGTACCAACACGAGTACAAACTCCACGTTTTTGAGGTGAGTTAACATTTGTTAAAGATTTTTTGAAACTGTTATATCCTCTGTTTAACGCAGGTGAATCTGATTTCGTGATTTTGGATTTACGAGGCTTACGTACCAATTGGTTAATTGTAGGCATCGGTTTTTCCTCCCTTCATTTATTCATGTAATACCACATAGCCAGGTGGTTCATTTTTAGGCAAAAAACAAAGTCTTTGTGTCACACACAAAAACTACTTGCTAGCAATTCCAACAACCGCAGCACCTACTTGAATGCCGCAAGCTTTTCCAAGTTCTTTTTTTGACTCAACAAGATTCACTGGTATACCGACTTCTTCTGCAAGAAGGATTACTGGATCGGTAACTCGAGTTTCTGCATCAAGTGCAACGACAATCTCTAATACTTGGTTTGCATTTATTGCTTTAATTGCTTGCTTTGTCCCTATGATTGTTTTACTAGCCTGTTTTACTTTTTCATAAGACATTTTCATATCCTCCGAAGTACAGACAGTTAACTATCAACCTTAAGTATATTATCATTATAGAAACAAACTGTCAAATATTTTTTTATGAATTCCAAGGAGAATAGATCTCCTTGGAACCTATAATCCTATTCAGCTGAACTAAATTCTTCTTGAGCTTCAGTAGGGTTTTCTTTAATTTGAATTTGACGGTAACGTTGCATACCTGTACCAGCAGGAACTAGTTTACCGATAATGACGTTTTCTTTCAGACCAAGTAATTCATCACGCTTACCTTTGATTGCAGCATCTGTTAATACACGTGTAGTTTCTTGGAATGATGCAGCAGATAAGAATGATTCAGTTTCAAGTGATGCTTTTGTAATACCTAGAATCACAGGACGACAAGTAGCAGGAACTTTACCGCTTGTAATCGCATCTCTATTTGCTTCAGTGAATTGGTGAATATCTAGTAATGAGCCTGGTAATAATTCAGTGTCACCCGCTTCAATAACACGAACTTTACGAAGCATTTGTCTTACCATTACTTCAATATGTTTATCTCCAATTTCTACCCCTTGCATACGGTATACTTTTTGCACTTCTTTAAGCAGATATTCTTGAACTGTTGCAACATCTTTTACTTTTAAGAGTTGTTTCGGATCAATAGAACCTTCAGTTAAAATTTGTCCCGGTCTTATTGAGTCTCCAACTTGAACTTTTAGTCGAGCGTTATAAGGCGATTGATATTTACGTGTTTCAATTTCACCTTGGATTGTAATTTCTTTTAAACCTTCGCGAATTTCGTCAACTTCGATAACTGTACCTTTAATTTCTGAAATAACCGCTTGCCCTTTTGGATTACGAGCCTCGAATATTTCTTGGATACGTGGAAGACCTTGTGTAATATCGTTACCCGCAACCCCACCTGTGTGGAACGTACGCATTGTTAACTGTGTACCAGGCTCACCGATTGATTGAGCTGCAATAATACCTACTGCTTCCCCAACTTCAACCTCTTCACCTGTTGCAAGGTTAATACCATAACATTTCTTACATACACCATGTTTTGTGTTACATGTAAATGCAGATCGAATTGTTACTTCTTCAATACCAGCTTCGATGATTTCACGAGTTTTATCTTGCGTAATTAATTGATCACGCTCTAAAATAACTTCACCTGTTACAGGATGACGAACTGTTTTCTTAGCGTGACGGCCCTCAATACGTTCATCAAGACCTTCGATGATTTCAGTACCCTCTTTTAAAGCACCGATTGTGAGTCCTCGATCAGTACCACAGTCATCTTCACGAACAATAACATCTTGCGCAACGTCAACTAGACGACGAGTTAAGTAACCTGAGTCAGCAGTTTTTAATGCTGTATCGGCTAAACCTTTACGAGCACCGTGCGTTGAGATGAAGTATTCTAATACCGTTAAACCTTCACGGAATGAAGATTTAATTGGAAGTTCGATAATACGACCAGCCGGGTTGGCCATTAATCCACGCATACCTGCAAGTTGAGTAAAGTTCGATGCATTACCACGGGCACCAGAGTCACTCATCATGAAGATAGGATTTGTTTTCGATAAAGAGTCCATCAGTTTTGATTGAATTTCATCTTTAGCTGCAGACCAACTAGAGATTACACGATCATAACGTTCTTCTTCCGTGATAAGACCACGACGGAATTGAACCGTTACTTTATCAACTTTTTTCTGTGCCTCTTCTAAGATCTCAACTTTTTCAGGTAAAACTACGATATCAGATACACCAACAGTGATACCCGCCTTAGTTGAATATTTAAATCCTAAATCTTTCATACGGTCAAGCATCTTAGATGTTTCTGTAATGTGGAAACGTTTAAATATCTCAGCTATGATGCTACCTAAGAATTTTTTACGGAAAGGATTGATAATTGGAGCTTCGGCAAAGTATTTTTGCAATACGACTTTACGTTGTACTTCTACCTTCTCTTGTTCAGATAGAGCGCTATAACCCTCGCTAGCTTCAACTTCTTTTAATAATTCCTCCGTAATTCTTAGATGACCGAAATATTTATCTGGTGTTTTTTGCTCTAAGTTAATTGCTGTTGGTTCGTTAATGTAAGGGAAAGATTCAGGAAGAATCTCGTTAAAGATTACCTTACCAACAGTAGTAAATAAGTACATTTGATTTTGTTCTTCTGTAAATGTTGGGTTCTTTAATGATCCTGCTTTAATAGCAATACGAGTGTGTAAATGTACATGACCAGTTTGGTAAGCAATTAACACTTCGTTAGGACCATAGAAAATAGAACCTTCGCCACGAGCACCTTTACGTTCAAGAGTTAAGTAGTAGTTACCTAATACCATGTCTTGAGATGGTGTTACTACCGGTTTACCATCTTTAGGATTCAAGATGTTTTGAGCAGCTAACATTAAAAGTCTTGCTTCTGCTTGCGCTTCAGCTGAAAGTGGAACGTGAACCGCCATTTGGTCACCGTCGAAGTCAGCATTATAAGCTGTACATACAAGTGGATGTAGACGAATTGCACGACCTTCAACTAATGTTGGTTCGAATGCTTGAATACCTAATCTGTGTAATGTCGGTGCACGGTTTAGTAATACTGGATGTTCACGAATAACATCTTCTAATACATCCCAAACCTCGTTGTGCATACGTTCAATTTTACGTTTAGCACTTTTAATGTTGTGAGCTAAGCCTCTCTCAACAAGCTCTTTCATTACGAAAGGTTTAAATAATTCGATGGCCATCTCTTTTGGAAGACCACATTGGTACATTTTCAAATTAGGACCTACTACGATTACAGAACGACCAGAATAGTCTACACGTTTACCTAATAGGTTTTGACGGAAACGACCTTGTTTCCCTTTTAGCATATGAGATAATGATTTTAATGGACGGTTACCAGGTCCAGTTACAGGGCGTCCGCGGCGTCCATTATCAATCAGAGCGTCAACTGCTTCTTGTAACATACGTTTTTCGTTTTGAACGATGATGCTAGGTGCGCCAAGGTCAAGTAGACGTTTTAAACGGTTGTTACGGTTAATTACACGACGATATAAGTCATTTAAGTCTGAAGTAGCAAAACGACCACCATCTAATTGCACCATTGGGCGAAGCTCTGGAGGAATAACTGGTAGCACGTCTAAAATCATCCACTCTGGTTTATTACCAGAATTACGGAAAGATTCGATTACTTCAAGGCGTTTTATTGCTCTAGTACGACGTTGTCCTTGAGCAGTTTTAAGTTCTTCTTTTAATAAATTCGTTTCTTCTTCAAGGTCTATTTGTGAAAGAAGTTTTTTAATTGCCTCAGCACCCATTGATGCTTCGAAACTATTACCGAATTTTTCACGATATGCACGATACTCTTTTTCGGAAAGAAGTTGTTTCTTCTCCAAACTTGTACCTGTAGGGTCAATTACCACATAAGATGCAAAGTAAATTACTTCTTCTAAAGCACGAGGTGACATATCGAGGATAAGTCCCATACGGCTCGGAATACCTTTGAAGTACCAAATATGTGAAACTGGGGCTGCTAATTCGATGTGGCCCATACGTTCACGACGGACTTTTGCTCTTGTAACCTCTACACCACAACGATCACAAACTACACCTTTGTAACGTACACGTTTGTACTTACCACAGTGACACTCCCAGTCCTTTGTTGGACCAAATATTCTTTCACAGAACAAACCATCTTTTTCTGGTTTTAATGTACGATAGTTAATCGTTTCAGGTTTTTTAACTTCCCCATATGACCAAGAACGGATTTTATCTGGTGAAGCCAAACCAATTTTCATATATTCAAATTCATTAACGTCTATCAAGGAGCCTACCTCCCTTTAGTATAAGTCCTTTACCGACTCTTCCGAAGCTCGACATCAATTTAGTTTTCTTTTGATTAATTTGCTAACCATTTATCGCATATCGCATCGGGCGTTGAAACTAGCCCGATGCAACAAATAATTATTCAAATGATTCTACTGTATCTTCTTCTTTTCCGTTAGCAGGCAAAATGTTTAATGCATCCGCAGGTTGAAGTTCATCTTCATCATCAAGATCACGAAGTTCAACTTCTTCGTCGTTTACTGTTAACATTTTTACATCTAAACCTAAAGACTGAAGTTCTTTAATTAATACTTTGAATGATTCAGGAACACCTGGTTCAGGAACACTTTCTCCTTTAACAATCGCCTCGTATGTTTTCACACGTCCAACTACGTCATCTGATTTAATTGTTAGAATTTCTTGAAGTGTATAAGCTGCACCATATGCTTCTAGTGCCCAAACCTCCATCTCACCGAAACGTTGACCACCAAATTGTGCTTTACCACCAAGTGGTTGTTGTGTAACAAGTGAGTACGGTCCAGTTGAACGTGCGTGTAACTTATCGTCAACCATGTGTGCAAGTTTGATCATATACATGATACCTACAGATACACGATTATCGAATGGTTCACCAGAACGTCCATCATAAAGGATTGTTTTACCATCACGATTCATACCAGCTTCTTCCATCGTTTCCCAAACGTCTTCTTCGTTTGCTCCATCGAATACTGGTGTAGCCATATGAACACCTAAGTAACGAGCTGCCATACCTAAATGAAGCTCTAAAACTTGTCCGATGTTCATACGAGATGGTACCCCAAGTGGATTTAACATGATATCAACTGGTGTTCCGTCTGGCATAAACGGCATGTCTTCTTCAGGTAAGATTCTTGAAATTACCCCTTTGTTACCGTGACGTCCGGCCATTTTATCCCCAACGCGAATTTTACGTTTTTGAACAATATAAACACGAACTAATTGGTTAACTCCAGGTGGTAACTCATCACCATCTTCACGATTAAACACTTTAACATCTAGAACGATACCACCGGCACCATGAGGTACACGCAGTGAAGTATCACGTACTTCACGCGCTTTTTCTCCAAAAATAGCGTGTAATAGACGTTCTTCAGCCGTTAGTTCTGTAACCCCTTTAGGCGTTACTTTACCTACTAGAATATCGCCATCACGAACTTCGGCACCGATACGGATAATTCCTCGATCATCAAGATTACGAAGCGCATCTTCACCAACATTCGGGATATCACGAGTAATTTCTTCGGGCCCTAATTTTGTATCGCGAGATTCAGATTCATATTCTTCAATATGAACAGAAGTGTACACATCATCACGTACTAGTCGTTCATTCATGATAACAGCATCTTCATAGTTGAAACCTTCCCAAGTCATGAATGCAACAAGTACGTTACGTCCTAAAGCAAGTTCACCTAGTTCCATTGATGGACCGTCAGCTAAAATATCACGAGGTTTAACGCGATCTCCTACTTTTACGATTGGGCGTTGGTTAATTGAAGTACCGTGGTTAGAACGAGTGAATTTTTGAAGTTTATACTTTGTTAATTCACCTTTCACTTCTTTACCGTCAATTTCTTCAATACGACGAACATGAATTGAACGTGCTTCAACATGTTCAACAATACCATGATGTTTACAAACTACTGCTGCACCTGAATCACGAGCATCTACGTGTTCCATACCCGTACCAACAAATGGTGCTTCAGGATTTAACAACGGAACAGCTTGACGTTGCATGTTAGCACCCATTAACGCACGGTTTGAGTCATCGTTTTCTAAGAATGGAATACATGCTGTTGCTGCCGATACTACTTGTTTTGGAGATACGTCCATGTAATCAACACGTTCTCTTTTGAATACCGTGTTATCACCGCGGAAACGACCTAATACTTCTTCATTAGCAAAAGAACCATCTGGGTTTAATGGTGAGTTTGCTTGAGCAACGATATAATTGTCTTCTTCATCAGCAGTTAAATAATCAATTTGTTCAGATACTCTGCCAGTTTCAGGATCCACCTTACGGTATGGCGTCTCAATAAAACCGAATTTATTCACTTTTGCATAAGATGAAAGAGAGTTAATTAAACCGATGTTTGGACCCTCTGGAGTTTCAATCGGACACATACGACCATAGTGAGAATAGTGAACGTCACGAACTTCCATACCAGCACGTTCACGCGTTAAACCACCAGGTCCTAATGCAGAAAGACGACGCTTATGCGTTAACTCCGCTAAAGGATTCGTTTGGTCCATGAATTGCGATAATTGAGAGCTACCAAAGAACTCTTTAATTGAAGCAATGACAGGACGGATATTAATTAATTGTTGAGGTACGATTGAAGCTGTGTCGTTAATTGACATACGCTCACGTACTACACGTTCCATACGAGATAACCCAATACGGAATTGGTTTTGTAATAGCTCTCCAACTGAACGTAAACGACGGTTACCTAAATGGTCGATATCATCAGTGTTCCCTACGCCATGTAACAAGTTAAAGAAGTAAGACATTGAAGAGATAATGTCGGCTGGAGTTAGATTTTTTACTTCTTCGTCTATATAGGCGTTTGAAATAACATTAACTTCTTTTTGTGCTTCATCATTCGGTGCAAAAATCTTAATGGACTGAACTGTCACATCTTCTTCCAACACGCCACCAACTTGAGATAGTGTACGGAAGCCGATACCATTTTCTAGATAAGGGATTAACCGATCTAAGTTACGACGGTCAAGAATCGTTCCCTTTTCGACTAAAATTTCTCCAGTTTCAGGATCTACTAAAGTTTCTGCAACCGTTTGGTTAAATAAACGATTTTTTATGTGAAGCTTTTTATTCATTTTATAACGTCCAACATTAGCTAAATCATAACGTTTAGCATCGAAGAATCGAGAATATAGTAAACTTTTTGCGCTTTCTACAGTTGGCGGTTCTCCAGGACGTAGACGTTCATAAATTTCTAACAGTGCCTTTTCAGTACTGTCTGTATTATCCTTCTCTAGGGTGTTACGTAAATACTCGTTATCACCTAAGATATCGATAATTTCCTGATCAGAACCAAAACCTAATGCACGTAATAATACTGTTGCAGGTAATTTACGCGTACGGTCAATACGCACATAAACTACATCTTTTGCATCTGTTTCATATTCTAGCCATGCACCACGGTTTGGAATTACTGTTGCACCAAAGCCCTTTTTACCGTTTTTATCTGTTTTATCGTGGAAGTAAACGCTTGGTGAACGTACTAATTGCGAAACGATAACGCGTTCTGCACCGTTAATAACGAAGGTACCAACTTCCGTCATTAATGGGAAATCACCCATAAAGACGTCTTGCTCTTTTACTTCATCTGTTTCTTTGTTGTGAAGACGTACTTTTACACGCAAAGGTGCGGCATAAGTCACGTCACGTTCTTTACATTCATCCACATCATACTTAGGTTCACCTAATGTATAATCGATGAATTCAAGTGAAAGATTACCTGTAAAATCTTCGATTGGAGAAATGTCACGGAACATTTCACGCAATCCTTCTTCAAGGAACCACTCATAAGATGCTGTTTGAATTTCGATTAAATTCGGAAGCTCCAGCACCTCTTTAATACGCGCAAAGCTTCTACGCTGGCGGTGTTGTCCGTACTGAACTAGTTGACCTGTCAACTTATTCACCCCTCATTAAAGCGATAATAGGTCTTTGCAAAATCGCACATTTAGTGTATGATTTCCAAAGACGAAAAGAAAACGAGTCTTTTCTTAAGTCTCATTTTCGGTTAAACTAAACTTATTCATGGTAAGTATACCCACTGAATTCAAAGTGCATACAAAAGGGCAAACTCCCACAAAATAATAATTTTGCATTTTATTATGTTATCATAGGCGATTTGTCAAGTCAATATTTTATACAAATCCACCCTATTTTTTTGCCTTTATAATCCAATAGCCTTTTTTCTTCTCAACAATCTCGACTTCAGCAAACTTTTCTTCTAAATGTGCAACCGTTGATGGCGCCCCTTGTTTCTTTTGAATCACAACCCACAATTCACCGTTCGCAACTAACTTTCCGTAAGCTTGATCATAAAACCTAAAAACTGTGTCTTTCCCAGCTCTAATTGGTGGATTTGTCAGTATTGCTGCCGCCTGTAATTCATCTTCAACAGATGCCAACCCATCACTTTCAAATATACGTACATTTTGAACTCCGTTTATTTGTGCATTTTTTTGAGCTAATGCAACCGCTCTTTCATTGACATCCATCATATAAATGAGTCGATCAGGATTTGCCTTAGCTATCGCTAGTCCAATCGGTCCATAGCCACACCCTATATCTAACACTACACCATCTACATTTGGCATCTCAAATGATTCTATTAAAGTACGGGATCCAAAATCTACTTCGCTTTTACTAAAAACACCTGCATCTGTTTCAAATTGAAACCAAGTCCCGAGCAAATTGAATTTCCAATGACGCGGTTTACTTTCTGTTTGAGGTTTATTTGAATAATAATGTTCAGACATTTATACCCTCCTCGGGAGAAATGAAGAAAGCTCGTCATTTCAGACGAGCTTCTCTGCTGGTTGAAAAGCCCTTCAATATTAAAGGAACAACAATCAATCAGCCTTCTATACTTTCAAAACGGAAAGTAAAATTATTTAACTTCTACGCTAGCGCCAACTTCTTCGATTTTAGCTTTAATTTCTTCAGCTTCTTCTTTAGATACGCCTTCTTTTAATGGTTTTGGAGCGTTGTCAACTAATTCTTTAGCTTCTTTTAAGCCAAGACCAGTTAATTCACGTACCACTTTGATTACTTTAATTTTTTGGTCACCAGCAGATGCTAGTACTACGTCAAATTCAGTTTTTTCTTCAGCAGCAGCTGCACCGCCACCTGCTACTACCGCTACAGGAGCAGCAGCTGTTACACCAAATTCTTCTTCAATTGCTTTTACTAAATCGTTTAATTCAAGAACTGTCATAGCTTTAATAGCTTCTAAGATTTGCTCTTTGCTCATTATAATTTCCTCCTATTATTGGATCGTTTTATTTTTTTAGGCCGTTTGCCTTTTTGTTTGTTGAATACTTAAGCGCTTATTGAAATTAAGCACCTTGTTCTTCTTTTTGTTCTGCAACTGCTTTTGTAGCAAGAGCAAAGTTGCGTACTGGCGCTTGAAGTACAGATAAAAGCATAGAAAGTAGACCTTCGCGAGATGGAAGTTCTGCAAGAGCTTTAACGTCTTCAGCAGAAGAAACATTACCTTCGATAATACCAGCTTTGATTTCTAGAGCTTCGTTCTTTTTCGCGAAGTCATTGATAATTTTTGCTGGAGCTACAACATCTTCATTTGAGAATGCGATAGCGTTTGGACCAGTTAACACTTCATTAATCGCTTCTAAACCAGTGATTTCAGCTGCGCGACGAGTTAAAGTATTTTTGTAAACTTTGAACTCAACACCTGCTTCACGAAGTTGTTTACGAAGTTCAGTAACTTGAGCAACTGTTAAACCGCGGTAGTCAACTACTACTACTGAAGATGCAGCTTGTAGTTTTTCAGCGATTTCTTGTACTTGAGTTTTTTTAGCTTCGATAATTGCACTGCCCATTTTGACACCTCCTATTAGAATGTCATTTATACCGACAAAAGAAAAGCCTCTATGCCGCATAGACATAGAGGCAGAAAGTCATCATCTAAAAAGAATCTGATTTCCGATGTCCTCGGTAGGATCATTAAGTGTCTAAGCACCCCTACTGTCTACGGTACAAATGGATGATTCACAACGACACCCATCTTACCAAAGAAGAGGATGGTTGTCAACTATATTCATTGAATTTAGTTAAACAATATATTATTTAACAACAACGCTAGAAGAATCAATTTTCACTGATGGTCCCATAGTAGTTGTTACATTTACAGATTTCATGTAAGTACCTTTAGCTGCAGCAGGTTTTGCTTTTTGAACTACGTCAAATACAGCTAAGAAGTTTTCTACTAATTTTTCAGTATCAAAAGATACTTTACCAATTGGCGCATGGATGATACCAGCTTTGTCAGCACGATATTCCACTTTACCAGCTTTAATTTCTTGGATTGCTTTAGTTACATCAAAAGTAACTGTACCAGTTTTAGGATTTGGCATTAAACCTTTAGGTCCTAATACACGACCAAGTTTACCAACTTCACCCATCATATCTGGAGTAGCAACGATAACATCAAACTCGAACCAACCTTGTTGGATTTTGTTAATGTATTCTGCATCACCTACATAATCAGCGCCAGCAGCTTCAGCTTCTTTTAATTTTTCGCCTTTTGCGAAAACTAAAACACGTTGAGTTTTACCAGTTCCGTTTGGAAGTACAACTGCCCCACGGATTTGTTGGTCGTTTTTACGAGTATCAATACCAAGTTTAAAAGCCACTTCAACGGTAGCGTCAAAGTTAACTGTGCTTGTTTGTTTCGCTAAAGCGATTGCCTCTTCAGCGTTATATAATTTTGAACGGTCAACTAATTTTGCTGCATCTTGCAGTTTTTTACCTTTTTTAGCCATTATATATTTTCCTCCTTGATTGTGGTTGTAGCGGATAATCCTCCCACGAATAGAGGTTGCGAGTCCTATTGAACTTTCCGCAACCTCATTAACAAAAGCCTTAATCATCAAGTGTTAGGGAATTAGTCTTCGATAACAATACCCATGCTTCGCGCAGTACCTTCAACCATTAGCATAGCAGCTTCTACAGATGCAGCATTTAGGTCAGGCATTTTTTGTTCTGCGATTTCGCGAACTTTATCACGTTTAACCGTTGCAACTTTCTTACGGTTTGGTTCACCAGATCCAGATTGGATACCTGCTGCTACTTTAAGTAACACTGCTGCAGGTGGTGTTTTAGTAATGAAAGTGAAAGAACGGTCTTCAAACACTGTAATTTCAACTGGAATAATTAAACCAGCTTGATCAGCTGTACGAGCGTTGAACTCCTTACAGAATCCCATGATATTAACACCAGCTTGACCTAGTGCAGGACCAACCGGTGGAGCTGGGTTAGCTTTACCAGCAGGAATTTGAAGTTTTACAATTTTAATTACTTTTTTAGCCACGAGACACACCTCCTTAAGTCCGTGATGTGGTAAATGGGTTGCCCCTCCCACTCAATATCTGTTTGTCAGCAATTTGCCGATAACATTAAATTTTAGTAGTACAGACTATTATTTTGACAGTCTGACTATGAAATGATAACACTTTTAAAATATATAAGCAAGTAAAATTAATTATTATTTACCTCTATACTTTTATATCATTTGATCATTTTCGTTATAATTTTTGTACTTGCTCGAAGTCAAGCTCCATTTTTGTTTCACGGCCGAACATATCAATGACAACTTTTACCTTACCTTTATCAGCATCTACTTCTTCTACTCTACCTTGGAAATGAGCAAACGGTCCATCTAAAACTTCAACCGATTCTCCTACCGTTACATCAATTTCACCTAATGCTTTTTTCGTCATACCCATTTGTCGCAATAATCGATCTGCTTCTTCTGGTAATAATGGCGTAGGTTTTGCTCCTCCACCTGAAGAGCCAATAAATCCTGTAACTCCAGGGGTATTACGTACAACGTACCAAGACTCATCAGTTAAAATCATTTCAACTAATACATACCCAGGAAAAACTTTGCGCATTACAGTACGTTTTTTCCCATCTTTTAAATCTGTTTCTTCGTGCTCAGGAACAATTACACGGAAAATGTTATCTTGCATTCCCATTGTTTCCACACGTTTCTCTAAATTTGTTTTTACTCGGTTTTCATAACCTGAATAAGTATGAACCACATACCACTTTTTCTCCATAATCAGCAGGACTTACCGTCCGTTCCTCCTTTACATATACGTATTGGACGTATACTTTTACAATTCAACTTAACTTTATTATAAAACAAATGAAAAAAACCCGTTAACTATAAGACGGGCTATTTCAAAATATTCATATTAATAACATTATAACGCAAAATACCAGCGAACTAAACTTGAAATTCCTAAATCAACTAGCATGAAAAAGAATGCAAAGAATACTACTGTCGAAACTACTACAACCGTATACTTTGTAAGCTCTTTACTTTTCGGCCAGCTAGTTTTTCTCATTTCTGACGTTACATTCGCAAAAAACTGTTTAATCTTGCCCATTATAGCTTAACCCTCCGAACAAATCGTCTATTCTATGTTTTAACACTTTTTTAAGCAAAGGAATACTATCTATTTGGTTTGTTTATGCATTGTATGTTCATTGCAATGTGGACAAAACTTTTTCAACTCAAGACGTTTAGTTGAATCTACTTTTTCAGGAAATGTATAGTTTCTAGATCCACACTTCTCACAACTAAGCACGACTTTTTTTGCCATTTCAACATCACTCTTTCGGCATTATGTCTTTTAAAGACTATCACCTAATAAGTTTGATGTCAATATTAGCAAAAGTCAAACTAGTTTGATTGGTCGAATTCCAAGTGTCTTTCTAACTTACGTTTTACCCGCTGTAATGCGTTATCTATTGATTTCACATGACGATTTAACTCTTCGGATATTTCGTTATACGATTGACCATCTAAATAGAGTGCCAATACTTGTTGCTCGAGTTCACTCAAAATCTCGCCAATTTTTCCTTCTAAATGAGAGTATTCTTCACGATAAATCATTAAATGCTCAGGATCATCGGGTTTAGTATTAGTTATAACATCTAATAAGGTTCTATCAGACTCTTCATCATAGATTGGTTTATCAAGAGAAACATAGGAATTTAAAGGTATATGCTTTTGTCTAGTAGCTGTCTTGATTGCCGTTATAATCTGACGGGTAATACATAGTTCAGCAAATGCACGGAATGATGAAAGCTTGTCCCCTTTGAAGTCTCTTATAGCTTTATATAATCCTATCATTCCTTCTTGAATAATATCTTCCTTATCAGCACCAATTAAAAAATAAGAACGCGCCTTCGCTTTTACAAACAAACGATATTTTGTAATTAAAAAATCTAATGCATCCGAACTACCTTGACGCACCAGTTCAACGAGTTCTTCATCAGTACACTCATCGAATTTTTGCAATACTTGAGTTTGATTGCTTTTCAGCATCGGCTTCACCCCAAACGCATTGAGAATCGTTTTAGAAACAGTATACTAGAATTGGAAAATAAAGGTCAATTGATTATTTCAAGCCTCTTCTCCATTTCTCAAATTCTATCTCCACCTCTTTTGGTAAAGATATTCTACTAGCAGGCTTTTTTACTTGCTTAGACTTAACTTCAGTGGTGATTTTCGATTGGATAATTTGCATTTCAATTTCTAGTTCTCTTGCTGATTTCCGAAGTGCACCTTGTCCAAAGATTACATTTTGTTCTGTCATATCGGACGTAGCTACATAGATTTGAATTTTACGGCCTTTTAACTCATTCGTTAATTTTTCAATTCGTTCATCTGCAGTTTCATTTTTCCGTGTATAAATGACTTCAACCGCATTTTGAATATATGTTTGTTCAATACCAGGAACTAAATGGGCATCAAAGACAACAATGACTTTCCACCCCATTGCTGCCTTATATTCTGACATTAAATCAATCAAACGATTACGTGCTTCTTCGAAATCTGAATCACGGAGTGGTCGCAATTCCTTCCATGCACCGATCATATTGTAGCCATCAACAATCAAAATGTTTTGCATAACAATTACTTTTCCATTCGTTCTTGTCTTTTACGATAAACTTCGTACATTAATAAAGCTGCAGCTACAGAAGCATTTAACGAAGTCACATGTCCTATCATCGGCAAATGGTATAAAAAGTCACATTTTTCCTTGAGTAATCTACTCATTCCACGACCTTCACTTCCGATAATAATCGCTAATGGTAATGTTGCATCCATTTTGCGATAATCAACGGAACCTTTTGCATCTGTGCCAGCAATCCAGACACCTCTGTCTTTTAACTCAGCAACAGTTTGAGCAAGATTTGTCACCCTTACAACAGGAACATGTTCAATAGCTCCTGTTGAAGCTTTTGCTACAACTGCGGTTAAACCAACAGCCCGTCTTTTGGGAATAATGATTCCATGTACACCAATCGCATCAGCAGTACGCATAATTGACCCTAGATTATGAGGATCCTCTAACTCATCTAAAATTAAGAAAAATGGATCTTCGTTTTTTTCTTTTGCCGCATCAAATAAATCCTCTAATTCAGCATAAGAGTAAGCTGCAACGGAAGCAACGATTCCTTGATGATTGGCACTCGATAGTTGGTCTATTTTTTTCTTCGGAACAAATTGAATTAGAACTCCACGTTCGCGAGCTAGATCTAGCACTTCATTAATTCCAGACTTTTTTACACCTTCTGCAATCCACAACTTATTTATTTCTCTACCCGAACGAAGCGCTTCTAAAACAGGATTTTTTCCAGCAATGATTTCACCATTCTGTTCTGTCATGTTGTTGCCCCTTTCTATTGCTCTACAATATCAATTGCATAATCAATTATTTCGTAAAGACGTTCGTATTGCTTCGTTAAAAATAAGTATCCTAATATTGCTTCAAACCCGGAACTATTTCGGTATGTTTGAACATCTGTGTTTTTTGGGACTGAACCCGATTTCGCATTTCGCCCACGTTTGAAAACAGCAATTTCCTCTTCTGTTAAATAAGCTTCATCCATTAGTCGATGAACAATCATAGATTGAGCCTTTGCTGATACATACCGAGTAGCTTCTTTATGCAAGTGGTTCGGTTTAGCTCGTCCAATTAGAAGAAGATGTTCCCGAACTTTTTGTTCAAGAACAGCATCTCCCATATAAGCTAATGCTAATGCATTTAATTGCTTTACATCTTCCATTCGCAATTGCGACATCTTAAAGACCTCGTTTCCATCGTGTTCCCTGACGAGTATCTTCAAGAACAATATTCATTTCAAGAAGCTTGTCACGAATTTCATCTGATTTAGCAAAATCTCGATTTTTTCTAGCCATATTCCGCTCTTCAATTAAAGCTTCAATTTCCTCATCTAATAATTCATTGTCCATATTGAATTGGATACCTAATACTTCTCCTAATTGATCGAAGGTTTCTATAAATGCCAGTAGTACACGTTCCTCTGTATTTTTCTCATTCAAGTAAGTATTCGCTATTCGAGCTAATTCGAATAAAGTTGAAATAGCATTCGCTGTATTAAAGTCGTCGTCCATCGCTTCTTCAAATTGGTTCTTAATATCTGTAACCTTTGCCAACCATTCATCTCCATTATTGATAAGATTGGTTGTTGCAGTTAGTCTATGTTTTACATTTGAGTATGCTGTACGCAGTCGTTCAAGCCCCGCTTTAGCAGATTCAACTAAATCTTGTGCAAAGTTAATTGGATGGCGATAGTGAACAGATAACATGAAAAATCTTAAAACTTGAGGATCAAGTTGTTTACGAATATCGTGTACTAAAACAAAATTCCCTAATGATTTTGACATCTTTTCATTATCAATATTAATGTAGCCATTGTGCATCCAATACCTTGCGAAAGTTTTACCTGTATAGCTTTCCGATTGTGCAATTTCATTTTCGTGGTGAGGGAATGTTAAGTCTTGACCACCAGCATGTATATCAATCGTATCACCTAAATGTTCTCTCGCCATAACCGAACATTCGATATGCCAGCCCGGTCGACCTTCTCCCCACGGGCTACTCCAATGGATTTCACCTGGCTTTACTGCCTTCCAAAGTGCAAAGTCTAATGGATCTTCTTTCTTTTCTCCAGCTTCTATGCGTGCTCCAACCTTTAAATCATCAATTGATTGGTGACTTAGTTTTCCATAACCGTCAAATTTCCGCGTACGATAATAAACATCACCTTGCGATTCATATGCATATCCTTTTTCAACTAAGACGCTAATAAATTCAATGATATCATCCATGTGATTTGTTACACGAGGGTGAACATCCGCTTTTTTACAACCAAGAGCAGTAATATCATCAAAATAAGCGTTTATAAAACGATCTGTTAATTCGAATACTTCTTCCCCTAATTCATTTGCGGCTTTAATAATTTTGTCATCAACATCCGTAAAATTAGAAACATATTTTACCTCAAAGCCTTTATATTGAAAATAACGTCTAACAGCATCGTATACAATTACAGGTCTTGCATTTCCTATATGAATATAATTATAAACGGTTGGTCCGCATACATACATTTTCACCTTTCCTTCTTCGATAGGGACAAATGTTTCCTTTTGTCTCGTTAATGAGTTGAATATTTGTATTGTCATTCATTTTTTCTCCTTTCATCAAGCATCACTAATGATATGCATGTAATTTTATGCCTTAATAAATCCAAATAGGTTCCAAAAAAAAACGCCTCTATCATTTTCTACAAAATGACAGAGACGCTAATATATATTTTTTGCGCGGTTCCACTCTGATTGAAAGCATTGAATCATACCTTCCCCTCAAAAGCCCTTAACGCAGACTATACGACTTACCTACTCAATTCAGTAAAGTACTCGAAGGTGCATTTCCGTAAAACAGAACCTAGGTCATTTCCAGCCAAGATGACCCTCTCTTTGAAGACATGTTTCACGTACTTCTCCTTCTCAACGCTTTATCATTTGAACTTTTTACAATAAGTGAACTCAATGCACAGTTGCTTATCAATTTATAACAGTTTTGTAAATTCATTTTACAACAAGGTTATTAAAAGTCAATTAATACTATTTGACAAACTTCGCAACACGTTCAATAGCTTTATCTTTACCGATTAATGCAATGGCATCTGGTAGCTCTGGGCCATGCGTTTGTCCTGTTGTAACAACTCGGATTGGCATAAATAAGTTTTTCCCTTTATGGCCAGTCTCTTTTTGCACCTCTTTAATAGCAGCTTTAATAGACGGCGCATCAAAGTTCTCTAACGCTTCTAGTTGCGCCTTAAGTGAAGTCATTACTTCTGGAACTTGTTCTCCAGCTAATACCTCTTTCGATTCTTCATCATACTCAATCTCATCTTTGAAGAATAGGCTTGATAATTCAACAATCTCCGATCCAAAGCTCATTTGGTTATGATATAGACCGATTAAAGCTGTTGCCCATGCATGTTGTTCCTCTGTTAGTTCTTCAGGAAGTAACCCCGCTTTCTGTAAATGCGGTAGTGATAATTCCACAATCATTTCTAGCGGCGTCTTTTTAATGTATTGATTGTTCATCCATGTTAGTTTATTTTTATCGAACATAGATGGTGACTTAGAAAGACGTTTTTCATCGAACATTTCAATGAATTGTTCTTTTGTGAAGATCTCTTCTTCACCTTCTGGAGACCAACCAAGTAATGCAAAGAAGTTAAACATTGCTTCTGGTAGGTAACCAAGATCTTTATATTGAGATACGAATTGAATAATGGATTCATCACGTTTGGATAATTTTTTATGATCTTCATTGACGATTAATGTCATGTGACCATATTGCGGATATTCCCAATCAAATGCATCGAAAATCATCATTTGTTTCGGTGTATTCGATAGATGCTCTTCCCCACGGAATACATGTGTAATATCCATAAAATGATCATCCAATACTACAGCATAATTGTATGTTGGAATACCATTCGCTTTCACTAATACCCAGTCACCAATATCTTTTGATTCAAACGTCACATCGCCGCGCACTAAATCTGTAAATTGGTATGTTGTGTTCTCAGGTACACGCATACGAATTGTATGAGGTATTCCAGCTGCTTCTTTTTCAGCTACTTGTTCAGGTGTCAAATGGCGACATTTCCCATCATAAGTTGGTGCTGCTACACCTTTTGCTTTTTGTGCTTCACGTGAAGCTTCTAATTCTTCAGGTGTACAGAAGCATTTGTAAGCTATTCCCCGATTTAGTAGTTCTTCTGCGTGTTTTGTATAAATATCTAAACGTTCCATTTGACGATATGGTGCATACGGTCCACCGATATCAATTGATTCATCCGGAATAATTCCTAACCAACGCAAATTATCAAGCTGTGATGCTTCTCCACCTTCAACATTACGTTCAATATCCGTATCCTCTATACGAACGATAAATTTACCATTATGGTGTTTTGCGAATAGATAGTTGAATAATGCTGTACGTGCTCCACCAATGTGTAAAAAGCCTGTCGGACTTGGTGCATAACGAACGCGAACTTCCTTTGTCATAGTCTAAATTGCCTCCTAATTATGTAAAATGCTTTGTACATTTTATCATTGTGTTTCAAGAAATGAAAGTTGTACTACTTTTCATTTCATTGTCATTGCAAAATTTATTTACGTGGAATACTTCATGAGAAATTACTTATCTTTTATTTATTTTTTTATGAGTAGAATTGTTGCCATTGCAGCGATTCCTTCTTCTCTTCCTGTGAACCCTAATTTTTCTGTCGTTGTTGCTTTAACATTAACTTGTGAAGGTTCTGCATTCAGTAATTCAGCTATTCGATTACGCATTTGCCCAATGTAGGGCGCTAATTTCGGACGTTGTGCCATAATTGTACAATCTATATTTCCTAGTACATAGCCTTTCCCTTCAACAATCTTCCATATATGCTCCAATAACATAGCACTATCTGCATCTTTAAACGCCGGATCTGTGTCTGGGAAATGATGTCCAATATCTCCTTCTCCAATCGCTCCAAGGGCCGCATCTGTGACTGTATGTAATAATACGTCTGCATCAGAATGGCCTATTAGCCCACGATCATGAGGAATTATAATTCCACCTAAAATTAAAGGACGCCCTTCTGCAAACGCATGAACGTCAAAACCTTGTCCTACTCGAAACATATAATTAGTGCCGCTCTTGCTATAACTGACTATAACAATTGCAGCTTCACCATCCTTTACTTTTAATTACCTATATTTCCATTCATATATTAACATATTTCCCATTACCTTGGATTGTAAGCGTAAATATTCTAATTTATAGACACAAATTGAATAAGTTTATGGTAACTGCCATTTTCTCTTTTTAGCAAATTGCATAGTTAACATCTTAAATGAAAATCCCATCAACCACTCGAGTTGATGGGATTAATAGTATTTTGTAAGCTTTTGACCTTACTTCATACGTTTTTGCAAAATTACTTCACCTAATATGAGATCTTCTTTCGTTGTCATTTTTATATTTTCGTAGTTGGCTTCGATAATATGTACCGGATAGCCTAGACGTTCAACAAGCATCGCCTCATCTGTGCCTAAAAAGCCTTGTTTCTCTGCAACTTCCTCAGCCTCAGATAATAAATCAAAGCGAAATGCCTGTGGAGTTTGTATTACCCAAAGATTATCACGGTCAACAGTTTCAACAATAATCCCATCCTGTACTTTTTTCATGGTATCTTTTGCTCTTACACCTGCAATGGCCGCACCTTTTTCTTTCGCACACATTACTAGACTTGAAATAATATCGCGGGTAACAAAAGGTCTTGCCGCATCATGGACCAAAACGGTTTCGACTTGTTCCATCTCTCTAATGCATGAATGGACTGAATGCTGTCGTTCTTCACCACCGTTAGGTAAACCTTTAATTTTCGTGATATGATATTTATCGAGTAATTCTTTAATATATTCACGTTCCTCTGGCTTAACCGCTAACCAGATTCCAGTACAATTATCGTCGTTCTGAAAAACATTTAACGTATGAATTAATATAGGTGTTCGATTTAATAAAAGAAACAGCTTATTCTGCCCCGCACCCATTCTTTTCCCGCTACCTGCAGCAGGTAATACCACTTCGTATTGCACTTTGTCACTTCCTAATCTTATCAAAACATTACTATGAATTATGCTACTTGCTCATCTTTCGGTTTGGCAAAGATCATTCGTCCGGCAGAAGTTTGTAATACACTTGTAACTGTTACCGTTATCGATTGACCAATATGACTACGTCCACCTTCAACTACGATCATCGTACCATCATCTAAGTATGCAACACCTTGGTTATGCTCTTTCCCGTCTTTAATAATTATCACTTGCATGTCTTCACCAGGGATCACTACTGGTTTTACAGCATTAGCAAGGTCATTTATATTTAAAACCGGTACAAGATGCAAATCACAAACCTTGTTTAAATTAAAATCGTTTGTAATGATTTGGGCACCCATCTTCTTCGCAAGTCGCACAAGTTTTAAATCTACCTCATGTACGTCATCGAAATCTTCTTCTGAAATAATTACTTTTGTCGCTCGTTCATCTTGCAATTTTTTTAACATATCTAGTCCTCTTCTTCCGCGGGTTCGTTTTAACGTATCCGATGAGTCCGCAATATGTTGAAGTTCTGTTAAAACAAACTGAGGAACAACTAATACCCCTTCAATAAAACCAGTTGAAGATATATCTGCAATACGACCGTCAATAATTACACTTGTATCCAGTAATTTAAGAAGTGCTTTATTATCATTCACACTTCCTATATCTCCACTTTTCTTCTTTGTATTCGGGCCGGTTTTCGAGAACATTTGAGTTAACTCATCACGTTTGTTAAAACCTACCCGGAATCCTAAATATCCAAGAATAATTGATAATAGAATCGGTAAGAAGTTGTTAATAATTGGTAGGTTGATTCGCTCAATTGCGAATCCAATTAAATAGGCAACTATAAGCCCAACAATCAAACCAAGTGTACCAAATAGAAGGTCTGCAGCTGGAACTTTAAATAAAACATCTTCCATCCATTGAATGAACTTTACGCAGTAATCAGATAATGCAAAAGATAGTATAAATAACATTATTGCACCTACAGCTACGGAAACATACGGATTGTTAAGCCAAGGATTAGAGGATAAATTAATTAATTCGTATAATGGCGGTAAAAAGACAAAACCTAACGCTCCTCCGATAAATAGGAATGCAATCTGAATAATCTTTTTCAACATATTTCTTCACCTCCTTTTCTTATTCTTCATTATACATGTTCATAATTTGTTTACGCTCAGAAAAACCCCACATATTTACATAAGGAAAATACAATGTATATTTAAAAAAGTTGAATCCCACCAGTTTACAAATCTTATATTACATTTCTACCCAAAATATAAACTAAAAATGCCCATACTAATAAGACGTATAGGCATTCATTAGGTTTTCTTATTATAAATCGTTAAAACAACCTCTTAACGATTCATTAATGGTTTCCACTCCTATTATTTGAATTCCTTCTGGGTAATCCCAACCGCCTAAATTTGATGATGGTATAAAAGCTCGTTCGAAGCCTAATCGAGCAGCTTCTTGGACTCTTTGTTCTATTCTCGAAACTCGACGCACTTCGCCTGTTAAGCCTACCTCACCTATAAAACAATCGGTTGCTTTTACTGATTGTTCTTTATAGCTTGAAACAATCGAAGTAAGAACGGCTAGATCGATGGCCGGTTCATCTAATTTGACTCCACCCGCTACTTTAATATATGCATCTTGTGCCTGTAAAAGCATTCCCATTCGTTTTTCTAATACAGCCATTAATAATTGAACACGGTTCTGATCTACTCCGGTTGCCATTCGCTTCGGATAATTAAAACTAGTTTGCGTAACAAGGGACTGAATTTCAACTAATATCGGTCTTGTCCCTTCCATTGATGCAACAATCGTTGACCCAGGTGCCCCATGTGAACGTTCTTGTAAAAATAGTTCTGAAGGGTTGTGAACCTCTTTTAACCCATGGTGGACCATTTCAAAAATGGCGATTTCATTCGTTGAACCAAATCGGTTTTTTTGACTTCTTAAAATACGGTATGTGTGGTGGCGCTCCCCTTCAAAATAGAGAACTGTATCTACCATATGTTCTAGCAATCTTGGACCCGCAATTTGCCCTTCCTTAGTTACATGACCTACTAGGAAAATGGCTATTCCTTTTGTCTTAGCAATACGCATAAGCTCTGCCGTACATTCTCTTACTTGCGATACACTTCCCGGTGCACTTGTAACCTCAGGGTGATGAATTGTTTGAATGGAATCAACAATTACAAACTTTGGTCCAACTTCTTCAATCGTTTTGTGAATTAACTCCAAATTCGTTTCTGAATAAATATATAATTGTTCTGATGCTACACCAAGACGAGACGCACGTAGTTTTGTTTGGCGCATCGATTCTTCACCAGATATGTATAATACTCGGTGACCTTTATTCGATAATAAAGCAGAAACTTGCATCAGTAGTGTAGATTTCCCTATTCCTGGATCACCTCCTATTAATATTAGCGAACCGGGAACGATACCTCCACCAAGTACCCGATTAAGTTCTTCCATATCAGTATGCACCCGAGGCTCTTCAACCGTCTCCACATTAACGATTGGCATTGCCTTCTGAATTACTGTATCTGAATGTTGAAATGCCCCACGTGGACCTTTTGAAACGATCTCAACTTCTTCCACCATCGAATTCCATTCACCACAGCCTGGACATCTCCCCATCCATTTTGGTGATTCGTATCCACATGAATTACAACAAAACTTTACTTTTTTCTTAGCCATAAACCCTCCTATAACTTGTTTGTTTTTTCTTTATTATAAGTTATCGCTCTGGATTATCGTTACTATTTACATATACTGTAGGTGATTCACAAATAATATAAGGAAAACACTGACTTCATTTAAAAAAGATAAAAGGTGCCCCGCCTAAACGAGACACCTTACATTACTAACCTAAATGATTGCTGTATCCTTTTGTTTTACGATAAACTCACCATCGACGTAATCGAATACAACTTGTTGACCTTTTACTACATTTCCTTTTAATAATTCTTCAGAAAGTCGATCTTCAACATGTTTTTGTAGTGAACGGCGTAATGGTCGAGCACCATATTGTGGATCGTACCCTTCATCTGCAATCTTTTCAAGAGCAGCATCTGTTAGCTCTAGTTCAATATCTTGTTCTCTTAATCGTTTTGTTAAAGACGATGCCATTAATGAAATGATTTCTTTTAACTCGTCTTTTTCTAATGAATGGAATACTATCATTTCATCAATACGGTTTAAGAACTCTGGGCGGAACGCTTTTTTCAATTCTTCAAGCATTGTACCCTTCATATCTTTATATTTATCTGAAGCGTCTCCAACACCAAAACCAAGATGTTTACGGTATTTTAAGTTTTCAGCACCTACGTTTGACGTCATAATGACTACTGTGTTACGGAAGTCTACTTTACGACCTTTTGAATCTGTTAAATGTCCGTCATCTAACACTTGTAATAATATATTGAATACATCCGGATGTGCTTTTTCAATTTCATCGAACAATACTACTGAATAAGGTTTACGACGTACTTTTTCAGTTAATTGACCACCTTCATCAAATCCAACATATCCCGGTGGTGAACCTACTAGACGAGAAGTTGAATGTTTTTCCATAAACTCTGACATGTCGATTCGAATCATTGCGTCATCGTCACCGAACATAACTTCCGCGAGTGCGCGGGCTAACTCCGTTTTACCCACACCAGTAGGACCTAAGAAAATAAATGACCCGATTGGTCGTTTTGGATCTTTCAGGCCAGCACGTGCACGGCGAATCGCACGAGAAATCGCATCAACTGCTTCTTTTTGACCTACAACGCGTTTGTGTAGCTCTTCTTCAAGGTTCAGAAGTTTTGCACTTTCTTCTTCTGCAATTTTTGCAACTGGAATTCCAGTCCACATCGCAACAACTGTTGCGATATCATCAACAGTAACCTTAGATTCTTCTTTCCCTTGTTTTTCTTTCCAAGTTTTCTTCGTTTGTTCTAATTCATCTTTAATTTTTTGTTCAGTATCACGAAGTGCAGCAGCTTTTTCAAATTCTTGAGAAGAAACGGCTGCATTCTTTTCAGAACGAACATTTTCTAACTTATCTTCCAACGCTTTTAAGTTTGGCGGAACATTAAATGAACGTAATCTTACTTTAGATCCCGCTTCATCAATTAAATCGATTGCCTTATCTGGTAAGAAACGATCTGAAATATAACGGTCTGAAAGTTTAGCAGCTGCTTCAACTGCTTCATCGGTAATTTTCACGCGATGATGCGCTTCATAACGATCGCGTAAACCATTAATAATTTGAATTGTTTCTTCTACTGATGGTTCATCTACTTGAATTGGTTGGAAACGACGCTCCAATGCAGCATCTTTTTCTATATATTTACGGTACTCATCAAGTGTTGTAGCACCGATACATTGTAATTCTCCACGCGCTAAGGATGGTTTAAGAATATTTGATGCGTCAATCGCACCTTCAGCACCACCAGCACCAATTAACGTATGCAACTCATCGATAAATAGAATAACATTACCTGCTTGGCGAATTTCATCCATTACTTTTTTCAGACGATCTTCAAATTCGCCTCGATATTTCGTACCCGCTACTACAGTACCCATATCTAATGTCATAACACGTTTATCTCGTAAAATTTCAGGAACCTCATTGTTCACAATTTGTTGTGCAAGTCCTTCTGCAATTGCAGTTTTTCCTACACCCGGTTCCCCAATAAGCACTGGGTTATTTTTTGTACGACGCGATAACACTTCAATCACTCGTGTAATTTCTTTACTACGTCCAATTACAGGATCTAAAGAACCCTCTCTTGCAATTGCAGTTAAATCACGCGCTAAGCTGTCTAAAGTTGGTGTATTAACAGATTGAGTTGGATTTGAGCCGCTTTGATTTGTGTCATTATTACCTAACAGTAACAACACTTGTTGACGTGCTTTATTTAAACTTACACCCGCGTTAGAAAGAACTCGCGCTGCTACGCCTTCACCCTCACGAATTAAAGCAAGCAAAATGTGTTCGGTTCCAATGTAAGCATGACCAAGTTTACGAGATTCATCGACAGATAATTCAATGACTTTCTTCGCTCTTGGCGTATAGTGTACGATTGGTCCAACATCTTTTGTACCTTTTCCAACTAGTTCCTCAATACCAGATTCTATCATTTGAGGGCTTACATCAATTGCTTCCAATGCTTTTGCTGCAATCCCTCCACCTTCACGAATAAGGCCAAGCAGAATATGTTCTGTACCAATCGATTCATGCTTCCAACGGATTGCTTCTTCTTGTGCAAGTTGTAACACCTTTTGTGCACGCTGCGTAAAACGATTAAACATCATATTTTTCCTCTCCTTTTTCCTTCGAATTTTGATTTTCTATGTTTAACTTTTCTCGTAATAATTTTGCTCTGAACAAATCTCTTTCTGTTGCTTGCAGAGTTGTTCCTGCATATTGCTGCACAAAACCTTGCTGAATTAAGATCATACATTCATTTAATATGCTTAGAGGTACATCTTTTATTAACCTTAAGTCTACGCCCAAACGAACATTAGATAAACATGTTGCAGCTTCTTCACTCGTCAATATTCTTGCGTATTTCAATGTACCTAGCGAGCGATAGATTCGATCCTCTAATGCTATCGGCGCTTGTTTCAGTAAGGATTGTCTAGCATTTCGCTCATTTTGAATTATTTGAACAACCACATTTTGTAAATCTTCTAATATTTCTTCTTCAGATTTACCTAGTGTTACCTGGTTTGAAATTTGATACATGTTTCCTAAGTTTTCGCTACCTTCACCGTAAATCCCTCTAACAACCATCCCTAATCTAGTTAGCATTTGGGAAATCACTTTCATTTGCTTAGACATCGTTAATGCCGGTAAGTGCATCATCACAGATGCCCTTAAACCTGTCCCTACATTCGTAGGACAGCTTGTTAAATAACCAAAATTTTCATCAAATGCATATGGCAAATGTTTCTCAAGATAACGATCTAGCTGGTTTGCTAGGTCGTAAGTTTCAAATAATTGGAGACCCGGAGCTAAGCATTGTATCCGTAAATGATCTTCTTCATTTACCATTACACTAATTGACTCATCTTTGGATATAACAACGGATGCATACTTTTCCTTTTTTGCTAGTAGTGGGCTAATCAAGTGCTTTTCCACTAAAACTTGGCGTTGTAATGCAGGCATTTCTTTTATAGTAAAATGAGAGAAATATAAATCTCCGTTTTTTCTTTTTAATAATGCTTGTGTGACCACGTCATCAACTTGCTTTGCCTCTTGTTCGTTGAAACTTAGTGGAAATCGAAAACCATCTAAATTGCGAGCTAATCGAATTCGAGTACTCATCACAATATCAGGATCTGATCCTCTTACTTCCATCCAACTTGGTGCATCACTTTTTAGAAAATGTTCAAGATTCATGGTGTATCAACACCCCCAACTTCAAGCTTACGTTCCATATCTTTAATTTCATCTCTTAATTTTGCGGCATCTTCAAAACGTTCTTCTACAATCGCTAATTGCAATTGTTCTCTTGTTGTTTCGATTTGCTTTTTTAATTGTAATTGTCGGTTTTTTGAGGACCCAGGAGTTTTCCCACTATGTTTTGTACCAGCTTGTATTTTTGTTAATACTTGTGGCAACTTGTTACTAAATGTTTCATAACATTGTGGGCACCCTAACTTTCCTTGGTTCAAAAACTGACGAAATGTAAATCCACAACTCGGACAAGATGTTGTTTGCTGCGTAGTTTGCTGTTGTTTTTCCTGATTGTCATTCTTCCAAACATTTAACCCAAACCAATTAGAAACTAACTGAGCTAATGGAAACTGCTCATCTTTATGAAAATCTACGTTAAACGGGTGAAACTGCTCAGCGCACACTTCACAATAATGCCTTTCACTTTTTTGACCATTAATAAATTGTGTTACTGTTACGGTCGCCTGTCTATCTTTACAATGTTCACAAATCACGACCAGTCACCTCACTGATTATCATATTTTAAGGTTGTTAGCATAGCTCTCAAAATAAAGGACCTTAATTCATCACGTAATGGCAGTTGAATCCTTAGTGATGTTCGATCGACTGCAGCAAGCATCAGTTTAGCCTCACGTTTTGTAATGACGTTTTCATCAATTAATCGATAAATAATATCTTCTGCCATGCTTTGTGTTGCGCCATTTTCGATTTGCTTGATGATTGAATCTAATAGATCCGACTTAGAATTTGTCCGAATCCGTAAGATTCGAATATAACCACCACCGCCGCGTTTACTTTCAACTAAGTATCCTCTTTCAGCAGTGAAACGTGTATTGATGACATAATTGATTTGTGAGGGTACGCATTGGAATTTATCTGCCAATTCACTTCGTTTAATTTCAATATGTCCTTCGCCACCTAATTCGATAACCTGTTTCAAATAACCTTCAATGATGTCAGATATATTTCTCATTGTTATACCTCACCTCACTTTGCACTTCTGACTTTGACTATCTTTGACTATATTATATTAATGTAATTTTTAAAATGCAAACAAAAGGCTTACACCATTTTATGAAAAAATGGATGAACTCATTATTTTCATATTACTAGCTTACCTTTTTAACGGATTATTTAACTGTATTTATATAAGAAAAAATCCGACAAAATTCGAGTGGTCGAATTGCCGGATTGTATTCTAAGTTATTTATGATGATTTTTAGGTTTTTCATCTATCTTATGTTCATTCTGAGGGAATAGAACTGCAGATAGAATACCAGAAAATAATGTACCACTAATGATAATTAAAACTTTGTGATATGTTGTCACGTCATTATAATTATTTAAAATAATAATTGATATTATAGCGACTATCACCATTGTTGGAACGACAAACTTCGATCTCTGCTTCCACATTATCATGACTTCCTTTTCTATTTCATTTCATTATCCTACGTACACTTTAACTAAAATTATTTTACAATGTATGACACAATCAAACAAATAATTAAAAAATTTTAGCCCGCTCTTAAACTTGAGCGAGCTTTTCAATGTCGACTGACGATATTTTATCCTATTTACCTTTTCTTTTTTGTTTTCTTTGTAATCCTTTTTCAAATAATACTTTCTCTTCCTCAGTTTCAGGATAAATTGGTGGCACTGGAACGGGTTTCCCTTTATCAACTGCAACTGTTGTCACAAATGATTCAGTCGTTAACTTCTCTTCACCTGTCCGAAAGTTAATGGCCTTTACTCGAACATATACTTCCATTGACGTTCTTCCAGTGGACGTAACAATTCCTTCTAACTCTAAGATATCACCCACATTTGCTGGAGATACAAAATCAACCGAATCAAAAGCTGCCGTTACTATTTCACTTTTCGCATGTTTCATACTTGCTATTGCCGCTACTTCATCAATAAATGCCAGAACTTTTCCACCAAAAATCGACAAGTGATGATTTGTATCCGGCGGTAATACGAGACGTGATTGAATTGTTCTAGATTGACTCATAGGTACTGCATTTTCCATATCTTGTACATCCTTTTTAAGTTAATTTAGACTATAACGTCGTTTTTATTGTTATCAATTTTAAATCTGTCATTTCCTGTACTGCATATTTTATTCCTTCGCGACCATAACCACTGTTCTTAACGCCGCCATAAGGCATATTATCAACACGGAATGTAGGAATATCATTAATGACAACGGCCCCAGCCTCTATTTCATCTGCTGCTTTTAATGCATCCGTCAGAACATTTGTATAGATTCCAGCATTTAACCCTAGATCAGATGCATTTACAAGTTCAATGGCTTCGTCTAATGTTTTATATGGTACAAGAGAAACAATCGGAGCAAACGTTTCTAAACAAACAATTTTCATATTAGATTTTACATTCGTCATTACTGTAGGAGTCATCCATCTTTCAGTGAATTCTGCTCCTATTGCAACCTTAGCACCTTGTTCCTTCGCCTCTTCAATCCACAGTTTCATTCGCTCCACTTCTTTGGGATGAATCATAGCACTTACATCAACTTTGGGATCCATTGGGTCTCCAACATTTAATTTCTTTGTTTCCTCTACAAATAATTTTGCGAATTGATCATAAATAGATTCATGTACATATACTCTTTGCAAGGAAATACAAACTTGACCAGCAAAACCAAATGCTCCTGCAACACAACGAGCTATCACTTTTTCGATTGGCGTACTCGGTTCGACAATAACCGCAGCATTTGAACCTAGCTCTAATGTTACTTTTCGTAAACCTACTTTTTCTTTAATTTTCAACCCAACTGCTCCGCTTCCGGTAAACGTTACTTTTTTCACTAAAGGATGTGTCACAAGTGTATCGCTTAACTCACTACCTGAGCCTGTAACGATTTGCAGAGCACCATCTGGTAATCCTGCTTCTTTAAAGATTTCTGCCATAACAAGTGCACTTAACGGAGTTTGATTAGCAGGTTTTAATACAACCGTATTTCCAACTGCAAAAGCAGGTCCTAATTTATGTGCAACTAAGTTAAACGGGAAGTTAAAAGGTGTAATAGCCGAAATTACCCCTAATGGAACTCGTTTTGTAAAGCCTATCCGATCTTTTGTTCCCGGTGCTGCATCCATCGGAACTGTTTCGCCCATTGATTGTTTTGCAGCCTCAGCTGAAAACTGATAGGTCGCAATCGTTCGATCTATTTCTATTAATCCAGCAGAAATTGGTTTGCCCGCTTCTTTTGCTAATATTTCTGCAAGTTCTTGTCTTCTTCCGCGCATGATGTCCACGACTCTATATAATATCTCAGCCCTCTCATATGCTGTCGTCTTACTAAATGTTAGAAAAGCTTGGTGTGCCCCCTTAATGGCACGTTCAACATCTGATATAGAAGCTTTTGCGACATTTGCAAGTTTCTCGCCATTATAGGGTGAATTTAACGAATAAGACTGTATCGTATCAACCCACTCACCATTGATCCATAATTTTGTATGTTCCATGTTCCACACCTCTATAAACAGTATTTAAATTCATTTTAACACTGTTTACTCAAAACAAATATTACAACACTGTTCGGATGAGGAAGAACTATATAGCTATTACTTCGTTATAATCAGCACTATAAACTGTCGTAATTTGTGTTAATGCTTGTAGATGGTTGCCCATCTTAAATTGATGAGTTCTTAATATCTTATAGTAACTAACCATTATTTCTGCTTATTGCACAATATCATTAAGTTGGGTTGTTAATAACACAATGTAAGGTATTTCATTATGTGACGTTAAAAATGGATGATGCCGATTCATCTCATCAAATAATCGTCTAGCTCGCTTTGCATGGTCATACTGGTCTTCTTGAAGGAATAATGATGCGAATACGCAAAAATAATTTGATTTAAATTTTTCCTAACCAAGTATTTCAACATTTTCAAGTGAACGTTGGATTGCGTATAGTTAATCCTCTTCCTCTTGAAGATATGACGCCAGTTTATATCCTTCCTTTAATCCCAATTGATATTAATACGACAGCTTCCTAACTTTTTCAATTTCTTGATTAATTCTCTCTAACGCTAAGCCAGCCACTAAAAGGTTTATCCGCTATAGTATATTTACAAGTCAATGACAGGAGTAGTTGTTGATCACTCCCTCCAAAAAATTATAGGCCCTATCGTAATTTACCTAGAATGCCAAAATAAATAGCTCACTAACCATGCAATATCACCCTTTCACATTTGTACGATAATTTAAGGTAAATATTTTCATCAGATGGTGTCATTCTCTTGGTATGACTAGCTAAAAATTTGCACAGCAAAGTACTAATCAACGAAACAGAAGACCCTTTTTACACAACTAACCTTTACTTGATGGATTAAATTAATAAATCTCTTAAATATTTACTATAATTAATAATGGATAGATGAATTTTTATTCATTAGAAACTGTTAAGGGGTTTAAGGAGGGGATACAGGAATTATTGAAGAGATTGTATAAATTTAAAGTTTCTATTCTTCTTATTATTTTTCAAAATATTCGTAAGAAAAGGGATGAAATAATTTGAATCAAATCTTCAAGAAAGATGAATTTATTATTACCCCTTTCTATAAAGGGCGAAAGCAAGAATTTATGGTTGTTAATACGAAAAAGGAGTTCAAAAACGGACACACTCATCTTAAATCCTTTAAGATGGCTAAGTATTTAATTAATCTAGCAAGATACAAAAAAATAAATTCTGGTTTGAGACCCTATTTACTAACAAGCTTAACAAGAATCTCGAATGATCTTGAATATATTAATAAATTAGAAGAAGTTCTTGCCATTAAAAGAAGTAAAGGAAAGAAAGCTTCTTATTTCAATAGAGCTATTTAATACGTCAAACACCGCTTTGAATAAATTTATTCAAAGCGGCTTCTTCTTTACCATTGATTTTGGGATTATCTCTCTGCTAAAAGGTAGCTCGCTTAGTAAAAGTTGAGCTTCTATTTTACTTGATTTTGCTACCATAAAATAGGCGGAAAAATTCCGTCTAATATATATCGTGGGTGCAAAGAGTGCGGATTTAAGCGGAGAAATTCCGATTAACCATTCTAATTTAAGCGAAATTCAAAGATTTGGATTGGATAACCGGAAAAACTTCCTCTAAATTCGAAAAAATATAGAGATTTCTAAATATAAGCGGAATAGTTCCGTTTATATATTTCGTGTATAGTAAAATGACTACTCGTTATGTTATTTGCTAATTAAAAATCGGGTTAGAAAACATGAGATTCCTTTTCTTATGTTTTGCGCATTTAAAGAGAGCCATTTACAAGACAAAAGAGCCCGGCTTATTCAATATCTTTATTCAAGAATTTTATAAGTTTTGCCCCAGCCTCGTTCAATTGGAACTCACTTAACAGTTCCTAAAAATCATATTAGTTGTAATTCCTCTAATTCTTCTTTTGTAAATGCACGGGATCTTGTTAAAAACCGTTTGCCACAAACCCCTTCTAAAGAAAACATCCCGCCACGTCCGTCAACGACATCAATTATAAGCTGTGTATGCTTCCAGTAATCAAATTGGCTTTTGTGCATATAAAATTGTGCACCGCTAATTTCACCAAGCAACACATCTTGGTCTCCAATGATTAAATCTCCAACCGGATAACACATTGGACTAGAACCATCGCAACAGCCTCCAGATTGATGAAACATGACAGGGCCGTGTTTCACTTTTAACTTTTCAATTAGGGCGATGGCTTCATCAGTTGCAAGTACTCGTTCTACCACTTGACTTGCCCCCTTTTAGATTAGAAGAATCCTAATTTATTTGGGCTGTAGCTAATTAATAAATTTTTCGTTTGTTGATAGTGTTCTAACATCATTTTGTGGTTTTCACGACCAACACCTGACATTTTATAACCTCCGAACGCAGCGTGCGCAGGGTAAGCGTGGTAGCAATTTGTCCATACGCGTCCAGCTTCAATGCCACGACCAAAACGATATGCAGTGTTGATGTCACGTGTCCAAACACCCGCACCTAGACCGTATAACGTATCGTTAGCTATTTCAAGAGCTTCTTCTTTTGTTTTGAATGTTGTAACCGCTACAACTGGACCGAAAATTTCTTCTTGGAAAATGCGCATTTTGTTGTCGCCTTTAAATACAGTTGGCTTAATGTAGTAGCCATCTTTTAGCTCTTCATCTAATTGGTTGCGTTCACCACCAACTAGGCACTCTGCACCTTCTTGTTTTCCAATATCTAAATACGATAAAATTTTCTCCATTTGTTCAGAAGATGCTTGTGCACCCATCATCACAGTTGGATCAAGTGGGTTACCCGTCTTAATGGCCTCCACACGTTTAAGAGCGCGTTCCATAAACTTTTCGTAAATCGATTCTTGGATTAATGCACGAGATGGACAAGTACACACTTCTCCTTGGTTTAAGGCAAATAATACAAAGCCTTCAATTGCTTTATCTAAAAATTCATCATCTTCCTCAAAAATATCTTCAAAGAAAATGTTTGGTGATTTTCCGCCTAATTCTAACGTTACAGGGATAAGATTTTGAGACGCATATTGCATAATTAAACGACCAGTAGTTGTCTCACCCGTGAAGGCAATTTTTCCAATACGTGGGTTTGAAGCAAGTGGTTTTCCAGCTTCCAAACCAAATCCGTTTACAATATTCACAACACCTGGTGGTAGTAAGTCTTCAATTAACTCCATTAATACTAAAATGGATGAAGGTGTCTGTTCGGCTGGTTTTAACACTACACAGTTTCCTGCAGCTAATGCCGGAGCTAATTTCCAAACCGCCATAAGTAATGGGAAGTTCCAAGGGATAATTTGTCCAACAACACCAATTGGTTCGTGGAAATGATAAGCAACAGTATCATTATCAATTTGGCTAACGCCACCTTCTTGTGCACGAATTGCGCCCGCAAAATAACGGAAATGGTCAATTGCTAATGGTAGATCTGCATTTAAAGTCTCTCGAACAGCTTTACCATTTTCCCAAGTTTCAGCAACTGCTAGCTTTTCTAAATTTTCTTCAATACGGTCTGCAATCTTATTGAGGATATTTGCTCGCTCACTTGGTGAAGTTTTTCCCCAAGATTCTTTCGCCGCGTATGCCGCATCTAGCGCAAGTTCAATATCTTCTGCTGTAGAACGCGCTACTTTTGTAAATACTTTACCAGTTACAGGTGTAACATTATCAAAGTATTCCCCATTTACAGGTGGTGTCCACTGTCCTCCAATATAATTGTCATACTTTTCTTTGAAGTTTACAATTGCGCCTTCTGTGTTTGGAAATGCATAAGCCATCGTTAATACTGACATGTGTTTCTTCTCCCCTTTATCCTTTTATTCTTCCAACACCTTTTAGGACTCACTTCCCCAAGCTACTAAAAAGGTATTTGTATATATATATTTATTAAGTTGGTAAAATATATCTAGAAGTTATATTTTTTTTATAGAAATCGTTCGACAAAAAGGAAAGGGATTTGATAGGGATTATTTAAAATAGACTATAGTAAAAGAAGTACGTGAATGTGAGAATGAAACCATGTCAACAATAGTAAAGCCAAAAATAAATTTATACTATATATAAGGCAATAGGAGAGTTTATGAGAATCAATAAATATTTAAGCGAAACAGGAATTGTTTCAAGAAGAGGCGCAGATAAATTAATCGAAGAAGGAAAAGTAACCATTAACGGACAACTTGCAACAGTTGGAAGCCAAGTTGAAGATGGTGATACGGTTTGTGTAGATGGAAAACCAGTTAAAAAAGAAGAACAACTTGTTTACATTGTGTTAAATAAACCCGTTGGCATTACCAGTACAACAGAAAGGCATGTAAAAGGAAACGTTGTTGATTTTGTTGGACATTCGAAACGAATCTTTCACATTGGTAGACTGGATAAAGATTCTGAAGGGCTATTGTTACTCACAAATGATGGTGATATTGTGAACGAAATTTTACGTGCAGAGAATCATCACGAAAAAGAATATGTTGTACAAGTTGATAAGCCGATTACCGAATCATTTATAAAACGAATGTCTTCCGGTGTTGAAATTTTAGATACTAAAACTTTACCTTGTAAGGTGGAAAAAGTCTCATCACATGTGTTCAAAATAATCTTAGAGCAAGGTCTTAATAGGCAAATTCGTCGTATGTGTTCTGCATTGGGATACTCTGTTAGACGACTGCAAAGAATTCGTATTATGAACATCCATCTCGGCAACTTAAAAATTGGCCAATGGAGAGATTTAACGGAAAAAGAACGGACTGAGTTATTTAATTTACTAAATTACACTCCCAAACAACAATAAAAAAGAGCGATTCTTAAATCATTAGACTTAAGAATCGCCTTTTCTTTGACTACTTATATTCCACCAAGATAAGCCGCTTTTACTTCTTCACTCTCTTGAAGTTCTTTCGCCGTTCCACTTAAAACAATTTTGCCCGTTTCAAGAACATATGCACGATCTGCAATGGAAAGAGCCATATGTGCGTTCTGCTCAACTAATAAAACAGTTGTTCCTTGTTTGTTAACCATTTGTATAATCTCAAAAATTTGCTTAACAATAAGTGGAGCTAATCCCATTGACGGCTCGTCTAATAAAAGTAATTTCGGTTTTGCCATAAGCGCGCGACCCATTGCGAGCATCTGTTGTTCTCCACCAGAAAGTGTCCCAGAAAGTTGTTTACGTCGTTCATCTAATCTTGGAAACAATTCATATACAGAGGCTAAATCTTTTTTAATACTGTCACGATCTTTTCTTATAAAAGCACCTAGTTCAAGATTTTCTTCAACCGACATATTTGCGAATACCCGTCGCCCTTCCGGAACTTGTGATATCCCACTTTTTACTATTGCCTGTGCCGGTTTACCAGCTATTTGTTCGGTTTGATACGTAATTTGCCCATTTTTCGGTTTTAACAGTCCAGACAATGTCTTTAAAAGTGTTGATTTCCCAGCACCATTTGCACCAATTAATGTGACAATTTCACCTTCATTAACCTCCAAGGAGACATCTTTCAATGCATGAATATTGCCATAGTATACATCGATGTTATTTACTTTTAGCATTTTACTCAACAACCTCCTCACCAAGGTAAGCTTCAATTACTTTTGGATTATTTCGAATCTCATCTGGTGTTCCGTCTGCAATTAATTGACCATGGTCAAGCACATAAATTCTCTCACAAATTCCCATTACTAAATGCATATCATGTTCAATTAAAAGAATAGTTAAATCAAATTCCTTTCGAATAAAGGCAATTAACTCCATTAAGTCATGTGTTTCTTGAGGATTCATCCCGGCTGCAGGTTCATCAAGCAATAATAATTTAGGATGGGCAGCAAGTGCACGCGCTATTTCCAAACGACGTTGCATCCCATATGGTAAATTTTTAGCTAGCTCGTCCTTATACTTATCCAAGCCAAAAATCTTTAGGAAATCAATTGATTGCTTTTCCATTTCAACTTCGCCTTTAAAATGACTTGGCAAACGCAAAATTGAAGAAAGAATGGAATGTTTCGCGAGCTGATGATTCGCTACCTTAACATTATCTAAAACCGTCATATCTTTAAATAGGCGGATGTTTTGGAACGTACGACTAACACCCAATTTTGTAACCTGGTATGGTTTTAAGCCCTTTATATCTTTTCCGTCAAATGTAATTGTTCCTTCAGTCGGCTGGTATACACCTGTTAACATGTTGAATGTTGTCGTTTTTCCAGCACCGTTTGGACCAATTAATCCAATTAGTTCACCTTTGTTTAAATACATGTTCACATTTTGAACCGCTTTTAACCCACCAAATTGAATACCAACATTATCCGTTTTTAAAAGAAGGTTGTTTGTCATGCCTGTGAACCTCCTTTTTTACCAAACTTGAATACATCTGTAATTTCTTTTGTACCTAGTAAACCAGTTGGTCGGTATAACATGACGATGATTAAAACTAAAGAGTAAATAATCATTCGTGTCTCTGGGAAGTTTGCTAAATAAGTAGTAACAAATGTTAAGAAAATCGCTGCAATAACTGCACCAGAAAGACTTCCTAGACCACCTAATACTACTAAGATTAAAATATCAAATGACTTTAAGAAGCCAAAAGTAGTCGGTTGAATGATAAAGAAATTATGCGCATAAATAGCACCCGCAACACCTGCAAAGGCTGAACCGATGGCAAATGCAACTACCTTGTAATAGGTAGTATTGATACCCATTGCGTCTGCTGCTATTTCATCTTCTCTTACAGATATACATCCACGACCATGTCTCGAGTTAGTAAAGTTTGCAATTACAAGAATTGTTACAATAACTCCGATATATGCATACGTCCAATTTGACATTTGGTTAACTACCATACCTGCAGCTCCGCCAACATATTCTACGTTAACGAAAACAATACGAATAATTTCTGCGAACCCTAATGTTGCAATTGCTAAGTAATCTCCTTTTAAACGAAGAGACGGAATCCCAACTAGTAATCCTGCAAGGCCTGCTACTAATGCTCCAATTAATATTGCTACTGGGAATGGTAAACCTAATTTCATTGTTGCAATTGCACTAAAGTAAGCACCTACTGCCATAAATCCAGCATGGCCAATAGAGAATTGTCCTGTTATTCCAATGACAATATGTAAACTAACTGCTAGCATGATGTTAATACACATTGTAACTAACATATTTTGATAGTATGCATCGATCATTCCGCTTGAGATCATAATTTGTACAATCGCATAGATTACTAGCGCTAAAATACTATAGCTCCAAAAAGCTTTAGATTTTTTCATTTCCAGCCACCTACACTTTCTCTCGGGCATTTTTACCGAATATACCCGATGGTTTTACAATTAAAATAATAATTAAAATGACAAAGGCAGCTGCATCACGCCATAGTGAATATCCGACCGCACTTACAATTGTTTCAACTATACCTAAAACATATCCGCCGACCATTGCCCCTGGAATACTACCAATACCACCAAGAACAGCAGCGATGAAGGCTTTCAATCCTGGTAAAACTCCCATCAATGGTTCAATTCTCGTGTAATAGACACCGAAGATAACACCTGCTGCACCAGCTAATGCCGAACCAATTGCAAATGTTGCAGAAATTGTATTATCAACATTGATACCCATTAATTTTGCAGCGTCCGCATCATGAGAAACTGCTCGCATCGCTTTCCCAATTTTTGTCTTGTGAACGACGAATTGTAAAAGAAGCATAAGGACAATTGTTACAGCGATAATCAATAATGATAAACTGCTTATACTTGCACCGAATATATTGATAGAGATATTAGGTAATACTTCAGGATATGCTTCTGAAGAAGCTCCTCGGAAGAATATAACTGTATACTCAATTAGTAAAGAAACCCCAATCGCTGTAATAAGTGCTGCAATACGAGTTGCATTTCGTAATCGTTTATAAGCTACTCGTTCTATAATCACACCAATAATGGCACATAAAACCATGGAAATAATGAGTGCTGGGAAGAAACCAACATCCCATCTAGCAATAGCATAGAAACCGATAAACGCACCAAGCATGAATACGTCCCCGTGTGCAAAGTTAATTAATTTAATGATTCCATATACCATCGTGTAGCCTAAGGCAATAAGTGCATAGATACTTCCTATTGAAATACCATTTACTAGTTGCTGGACCCATTCCATTTATCTCACTCCTTTTCCTTTAAATCATTTCTTTAAGAGATTAATAGATTTGGTAAGTTTAACTGTTGTTAAAAGGAAAAAAAGGGGGCTAGCACGCCCCCCTTTAACTTAATAGATTAAGGATTAACTTTAGAGTTGAATACTTGCTTGCCGTCTTCGTATGAAAGAATTGTTGCTGATTTAATTGGGTTATGTTTTTCGTCAACAGAGAATGATCCTGTTACTCCTTCAAAGTTTTCTGTCGAAGCTAGAGCGTTTTTAATTGCTTCACCATCTGTAGAATCTGCACGGTCGATTGCATCAGCAATGTAGTATGCTGTGTCATAGCCAAGAGCGTGGAATCCATTTGGCTTTTCTCCATTTTTTTCTTCGAATGCTTTAACAAAGTCTTGAATTAACTCTTCTGGATCTTCAGCTGAGAAGGCGTTAGACATATATGTGTTATTTAAAGCATCTGGTCCAGCTAATTCTAATAATGTTGGTGAATCCCAACCGTCACCACCCATAAGTGGTACATCAATACCTAATTCACGTGCTTGTTTAACAATTAGACCTACCTCTTCATAGTAACCAGGAATAAAGATAAAGTCTGGGTTTGCTGATTTAAGATTTGTTAACGTAGATTTGAAGTCAACATCATTTGCTACATACGCTTCTTCAGCAACAACTGTACCACCGTTAGCTTCAATTTGTTGTTTAAATGCTGCAGCTAATCCTTTTGCATAGTCTGATGAGTTATCTGCATAGATTGCAACATTTTTAGCACCGATTTCATTTGTAGCGAAATTAGCAGCAACTACCCCTTGGAACGGGTCAATGAAGCAAGTACGGAAAATATATTCATTAACTGAGCCATCATCATTAACTGTTAAGTTTTCTGCTGTACCAGAAGCTGTAACTACTGGAATTTTGTTTTGGTTTGCAATTTGTACTGTTGCTAATACGTTACCTGATGTAGCTGGTCCAATCATCGCATGTACTTTGTCTTGCGTAGCAAGTTTTAATGCCGATGCTACCGCTTCACCATTGTCGGATTTGTTATCAGCTTTCACTAATTCAATTTGTTTGCCATCGATACCGCCAGCTGCATTAATTTCTTCAATTGCAAGTTCTGCACCAGCTAAGATAGATGAACCGTATGAAGCCACATCTCCAGTAAGCTCTAAGTTAGCCCCAATTTTAATTGTTTCACTGCTTGACTCTGAGCTTGATGCTCCACCTTCATTTGTGTTTGTGCTAGTCCCTCCATTACTAGAGCTAGAGTTAGCACCACAACCTGCTAAAGCACCTGCAACTAAAGATGTTGCTAAGAAAATCGAAGCAAATCTTTTAAGTGATTTTGTTTGTACCATATTTGTTCCCCCTGTCATGTTGTTTCCTTCGAAGATATAAAGTTCGGAATCTACCAAAAAGTTAATTGATGCAATATTGTTCTAAATATTCCGACAACTTATTGCCCTTTATATCTTTTTAATTATTTTTATTTTCCTAATTTTAAAACATTATCACTATTTAGTAAAGTGGGATTTTTCAGTATTTTTGGATAATCGATATATCTAGCTATATTTTTAATACTTTATTGATATTTCAATTGTAACAATCCATGATGACATCAAAATTATAAGATGATTCACTATTCTAAGTTATTTGAATTCAATTTTTATCTTATTTCCTTTTAAAAACATGATTCCTCTCATAATTTATGGCCAAATAAGAAAGGCAGCAGTGGTTATACCACACTGCTGCCTTTCTTATTACTATACCCACCGTATCCATAATACTTTTCTTCATTTTCTTGAAATTAAGAACAAAAGAAAAGATTAAGTCGTACTTTTAATTGTTTAGTAAAGTTGTCGAATTATTATTCAACTTTTCAAAATGGTTGCTCCCTCTGGTAAATTGAGAATTGCAATAGATACATATGGTTTGTAAACCTAATTTATCGACGATTATTTTCACCATATTCATTCTCCACTTGTAAAGGTTTTTACCTTTTATGTACTACATAAACAAAATATAAGTAAAGGAATTGCATGAAGAAACTCCTTCAGCAATCCCTTTTCAGTATAAATTATTTTAAAATCTCATTTCCATTAACATCATAGTTTATTTGATGTGTCCACGCAGCTTCTTCAATTTCGCCAAATGCCCAATGTGTTTTTGGAACATCGATAAATCTTGGCGATTTTATATTTGTTAGTGGTCCACGTTGGAATAACTGGTTTAGGACTGTTACAGCTTGGGCTCGTGTTAAGCTTTCATCTGGTCGGAATTGATTAATTTCGTCCCCAACCATAAGGCCTGATACTTTCGCAAAGTTAATTGCTTCACTAGCCCAGTGGTTGTTCGCAACGTCATTAAATTTTGCTTCTGGAATGTTTGTTAACTTCGAACAACTATCAAAGGCTGTTGCGTCCTTTTCGCACTGTTTTTGAATCCAACGGTATGCAATCGTTGCCATTTGGGCACGCGTTACATTGCCGTTCGAGTCAAATGTTGTTACGTTTCGTCCTGTCATGATACCTGCACCTTTTACTTCCATAATCGCTTGGTATGCCCAATGTGTTGAACGGATATCAGCATATAGTTTTATAGAAGGTGCTTCATTTAAGTTTCTAGCTAACATAGTTGCCATTTGACCACGTGAAACAGGGGCGTTTGGACGGAATTCTTGACCATAGCCAATGATGTATAAATTATGCTCTGTTTCATCTGTAGGTTTTTGTAATTCCCCATAACCCTCCATATCGAGAATAGTGAATGTACTAAACTTCGTTACCCCAAACTCTAAACCAAGTTGTCCATCTTTGTATTGCACAACTTCTGGCTTTATTAGTTCCTTTTCACCATCACTATGTTCAATGAATATCACTAAGTCTGCTAAGAATGCTTCTCTTTCTTTTTCGTCTGTCGGTAATACGACATCACGTAGTGGTAGTATCAGTGTCACAGGTCTACTTTGCATATTGGTTTCAATTGTCATTGGACGAGCAACGACATTGATAGAATCGTCACCTGCAAACTCTCTAACAATCGCTTCAACTCGTGCTCGACTTTCTACTTCAACTCGTTGAGCCTCTTCTTTAATAGGAACCAAATTAAAGTATAATTCTTCATTAAAGTTAGCCAGTGATTGTTGTGGCACAAGAATTCTCACATTCTCTGTGTAGATTTCTAGATTAATATTTGATTGTTCTATTTCTTGTTTTGCTTCAATAGGGACAGTTACTTTCACTTCAGAAACTTTATCTTGTTCATCTGGAATCACAATACGTGCTGTGCTTTGTCCTGATTCAACAATGCTTTGAATGGATTGTTTTGCACGTTCCGGTGTTAATATGACATCATCTGTTACCTTACCATTTGGCTCGGTTGTTCGTTTGATTGGTGTTAGTGCGACCGTTGACCCCGAACCAACATTTCCCATTTCGACTGGAACAGTAATTTCTTCTGTAACAGGCTGTGGGTCTTTGCTTGGCGCTGAGTCGCGACCGCCAGAACTTCCCCCACCGTTATTATCTGAACTTGGAGGTTGGCTTTTTATTTCTTTCGTAACAACTAAAGAATAGGCTTTCGTAATTCCCCCTTGAGCTGTTACAAGGAGTGTCACTGTATTAGATCCCGAATTGATTGGAATAGACACGGTACCAACAGAACCAATTACTGTATCATTAACGTTTACACTTGCCGTTGGATCTAATGTGCTTGCATTAATGGTTAATGTTTCTGTATCAAACGGAACACTTAGAGTATAGCTATCCTCGTTCGGATCAAATGTAGGTACTAATTCTCCTGCAGATACTGTTAAAGTATGCAGCTTTGGAGAAACGACTTGAACTGTTCTTGTCACTTCATCGGCTATATTTCCATCGCTATCCTCTACGTTATACTTAACTTCATATCTACCTAAAATGTTTTCATTAACTGCTCCAGTCACTGTTACTTCATTTGTTAAATCTCCGTCTTCATTATCAATTGCAAAATAACCAGATTCTATGAAATTCTCACCAACTTCTAAGTATATATTTTGATCACCATGTACTTCCAAAATTGGCTTTGATATTTCATATACTTCCCATTGTGCATATAAGGTTACATTTTCATTGTTCATATCGAAACTATCACCATGCTCATAGTTGGTACCCTCACCATTTGCACTTGTGTTCCAGCCTGCAAATCTATAACCACTTTTAACAAGATTTCCATCATTTCCTGCCAATGTGATAGATACCCCTTGGACATAGACTTTATCGTCTGTAGGTACATCGCCACTATCATTCCCATTTCCATCATAGGTAACTTTTGAAGCTACTATTTGATCGGAGAATTCAGATGGAGTGCCATCTAAAATAAGTTTATTATCGCCTTTTGCTGAAACAATGTACTTATACAGTCCAAATCCATTTTGGTTTATTTTTTCTATAAAATTAATTTCAAATGGAATAACATTTTCTATATTTCCAATGGTCTCATTTGCTTTATATAGTTGAACATCATAAGAATTAGCATTAAGTAATGGTGACCATTTTGCTATCCCTTTATCCCAAGTTAAACCTGTTACAGTATCTAGTTTTATGACTGTCTGAGAATTAGACTTTTCCGATATTGTACTATCTGAATAAAATGAGTTATTCCCTTTAGCAATTACTGTTACGGTATATTCACCTACTCCAGCATCTCTCATTTCCCCTAGGAAATTATGATCGGTATGGTTTGTTACAATACTCTCTCCTAAAGCAATTTCACCTTTATACAACTGTACTTCATAATTGTTTGCGTTTTCGACTGCGGCCCATGACGCAATCCCCGCATCACTAAGTTGTACACTAGTTACATTATTCAGTGGTACTGCATTTTCTGTCACTACTATTGTATATATCTTTTGATCAGTTCCATTTTCTGCAGTCACTAAAATTGGTATTTCCGTTGAACCATCTTCTTCTAACGTTACTTCCTGGTTGTCTATCTTATAATTAGAAGTTTCCCCATTATTAATACGAATCTTTGCGTTCATATCAGAAGCAGTTGCACTAATAGTTACACTTGAAGTTCCTGATGGTACACTAGCTGAGTAGTCCAACTGGTTTGATACAAAGTTTTCATTTAACCCTGTAGGTGATAATGTTAGATTTATTAAATTCGCATCATTATTTTTTAATGTTGTAAATGAACTAGCTTCCCCATAACCAAATCCCTTGGAATTTTCTGCATATGCACGATAATAGTAAGTGGTATTTGGATTTAAGTTATCTAGATATGTGCTGTATGGCCCAGTTTCTAGTGTTTGTGAAACAGAAACTTTTACACTATTAATAGTGTCTATCTCTGGATTTGAAGAAGTAGAATAAACAAATCCACGGTCTATGAGATTATCATTTCCATTATTATTAACTATTCCAAATAGTTGTACTCCAGTTTTAGTGATATCATCATGAGGATTTGTTGTCACTAATGGGAATTGTACTTCTGGTTGAGCAGTTGTAAATATATCTACGTTTCCATAACTAGTACCTGCCGAATTGATTGCATAGGCACGGTAATAGTACTTAGTATTTGGTAATAAGTTATTTAGAATTACCTGAAAGGGTCCGTATATATACTCTCCTACCTTAACTCTTATACTATTATTATCGTCTATCGTTGGATTTAAGGATGAAGTAGAGTAAACAAACCCATGCTCATTGGTCATAGCAGTTCCATGATCTCTAATTTGCCCATTTATTTCTGCCTCAGTTGAGCTTATACTCCCAAGAGCATTTGTCGTTACAGTTGGTGGTTCTGGTAGTGTAATGGCTACAAGAATAAAGTCTAGTATTTTACTATCGTCAGCCTTAACTTTAAATCTTAGCTCATCTACATTTAAGAATGAATTACCTAGAATGGGAGCGTATGTCCCCCCCACACCATTACCACTAGTATATTCTATTACTGCACCTTCTACAGGAGAGCCATCCTTATAGCCGACTAGTTCAAAAGTTGTATATCCACCTCTGATTTGATAAGAGGCTAAATCAAAATAACCCTTTTTAGATTTTATTGTCGCTATAGTATTAATTTCTCCGGTAAAATGTAAGCCCATCCCTTGATAGTCATTTTTATTTTCAATGTTTCCTGTAGGATTGCCTGATTCATCTATTATAGAAAACTCCCAATCACTATTACCACACGGGACTTTCTCCACACAGTCGTTACTCTCACTATAATAATTCCATTCTTTCAGTTCTCCATTAATAGCTTTCACTATATTTTGTGGAAATAATGATATCATCATCATTATAATAACCAAGTATGTTACTACATTTTTTTTCTTCATATTTAATTACCTCCTAACATATTCGAAAAAATCAATTGTTTTCCATTTTGTAAAAGCAATAAAACAATTCTACTATATAATAAAAATATGATTCTTTGACAAATCCATAGTTTTGCAGTTTAAATCAACATGTTATTATAATAATTATTTATTATTAAATGGCTATTATACTTGCTTTTCGGAAAACCAGATTAGTATACCCCAAACCCACTGAACAATTTGGATTCACGGTATACTATTGGAAATTGAGACCCAAATTTTAACCTATAGTTGAGTGTAAGGGTACTTTATAGAAAGAAAACTTTGTATATTTCTATATCCAAGGTACTATTCTCTTTTACTCCTTTCTTTTGAATTTCCTTTGCGAAATGATTAAGGACCTTCTTATTAGTGGATAGGTATATTTTAATCATTAGTTCTGAACAATTTCTGAACAACATTTCCAAATTAAAACAATCACCTGTTCTACCCAAATGAACAAATTTCGTAAAAAAAGCCCGACAAATATTGAAGTTACAACACTTGTCGGGTTTGTATTTATTTTTGTATATTCATTGCTTTTTAATTGTTAATTAATCCCTCTAACAGATTTATAAACTCTTCGTCTTTCGATTCATTCCCTAAGAATTCCTTACGAGCTGTATATTTATATTTTTGAATGGTATCTTTTGCAGTTTTCTTATCTCCTTGACCTATCAAATATTCGACAAATTTCAAGGTGTAGCGTTCATCCCAGGGTTCAATTTCGTTTAACTTTTTTAATGCACTTTCGTATATATTGGTAGGGTAGTTTTCGTAATGACGATTAAAAACAACGCCCTCCAGGATTTGCAACACTTCTTTACGAATACGGGTAGATTCTTGAATTGCCCAAACGTAATCATTCATTGATAAAAAATCTGCTTCATACAATTCTAACAATAATTCTATATTATTATTTTTTGCAGACATTATTAATTGATTTAGATCACTGTCAATCTCAACATTAAACGAATAACATTCTTCCTTATATCTAATCGCATCCGTCATTCCGAACTCTCGGAATACTTTCCGAAGCTGATAAATTGTTGAATGTAATAAAGTAACTGCCTTATCGATATGTGTATTAGGCCAAAGCACTTCCATGATCTGCTGGCTATGAATTGGTTTTTTATTATAAATTAGATAAGCAGCGAGTTCTTTTACCTTTTTTGTTCTCCATTTTACCAAATTTCCTTGTTGATATTTCAATTGAAAACTACCGAAAAATTGTGCTTTTAACATATTGTTATTATTCAGTTCATCATCTTTCGAATAATTTCGTCTTGCTATTTTGCTAATCGTCTTCTGCAACCTTGATTTTTCTAAAGGTTTTAAAATATAATCAACTGCCTCCACATTAAAGGCTTCCAATGCATATTGGTCATAAGCTGTCACAAATACAATTTCAGGTATATTTGTTTGCAACTCTATTTTTTCTGCGATTTGAATACCAGTGATTACAGGCATCTCAATATCTAAAAATAGTACATCGGCTTGCAAGTTTTGAAGATTGGCTAATCCCTCAATTGGGTCGGTGAAGGATGCCACAACCTCTACCCCGCCTATCTCATTCAATAACGTATCTAATAATTTTATACCTAACACTTCATCATCAATTAATACCGCTTTTAGCAATATCATTCACTCACTTTGCTGTTGATTATTGGAAATATGATCTCTATGGCAGTGCCAACGTTTTCATTACTAGAGATATTAATTGCGGTATTTTGGAAATACTTTATACGTTTTGCAACGTTCTTCAAGCCAATGCCTCGATTTACTTCCTTTTCTTCTGATAATAAGGTCTTTAAGTGACCTTCAGATATTCCAATTCCATTGTCTTTCACTATTATTGATAAGAAGTTCTCTTTCTTCTTAATTGATAATGAAACCTGTCCACCGGTTTTTACATTTTTTAAGCCATGGAGAATGGCGTTTTCTATAATGGGTTGTATTAATAATGGCGGAATCAAGTAACTCTCAATATCATCATCTACCTCAGCAATCCATTCAATTTTATTAGGGAATCTTGTTTGATGAATATTTACATAAGATTGCACAAGTGCCAGCTCCTTTTTCAAAGGACCTAAACTACTGGTATTTTCAAATGAGAAGCTACCTCTCAAAAAAGTAGCAAAATCCTTAATCATTGCTCTTGTCTTATCGATATCAAGATAGCTTAACGAAAGAATGGTGTTTAACACATTGTAAATAAAATGTGGTTTGATCTGTGCTTGAAGAAACGCAATCTCCATCTTTGTTGTTTCGTTTGCTGATTCTTTAATTAGTAATAGGTTTCGAATCCTTGTTTTCAATTCAGAAGCTACAAACGGCTTATGTAAAAAGTCATTGGCGCCTGATTGGAAAGCAGCAATCATATCTTCTGGTGTTATAGCGGCCGTTAACATTAGAATGGGTAGTTCAGATAAACCAAACATTTTCCTCAATTCTATACTAACTTCGTAACCTGATAATCCTGGCATCATAATATCTAGCACAACTAGGTCTATGTCTGGATGATGCTTTATTTCGTCTAACACAGCCTGACCGTGGTCTACAGCAATTATAGAATATTGTTCTGTTTCTAACATCTCAATCATCACTTTCAGATTGACATGGTCATCGTCTGCAACTAAAATTTTCTTTCCATCCTTTTTGATACGTAACGGTATAGACAATTCAATTGAACTGATTTTTGGATAATAGGGTACAGCCTCTGCAGCATCTTGTTTGACAACTGGGGTTGCAATGGGTAGTGAAAATACGAAAGAAGTACCTTTACCTACTTCTGAATCTACCCAGATTTCTCCCTTCTGTAATTCAACAAGTTGTTTCACAACACTTAATCCTAGACCAGTCCCCCCTATTGAACTGTCAAATTGTTGAAATGGATTAAAGAGATTATTGATGTGTTGTTCAGGAATCCCAATCCCTGTATCCGAAACCTCAACTGTCACTATTCCATTTATCTCACTTGCGCTTATGTCGATTCTACCCTGGTTGGTATATTTGGCTGCATTATCAATTAAATTATAAAGAATTTGCCTTAAACGATTCTCATCAGCGAGCACAAATATTCCGCGTGCAATATTATTATGTATTTCAATATCCTTCTTCACCATATAGTGGAAAATTCCAGTAATAACATGTGTTATAGAATATAAATCAACTGGTGCGATAGTAAGTTTTAATTCACCTTGTTGAATTTTGGAATGATCCAATATGTCATTGACTAAATGGGATAACCGTTCTGCCGTTTTCCTTATTAAGTTAATTTTTTCAGTATCTTCATCTGAAATTGAATTATCTTTCTCTAGTAAAGATTGTGAAATCGCCGTAATCCCGTGTAGGGGTGTTCGAAACTCATGAGAAGTTTTAGCTACAAATTCATCCTTTAACTTATCAATTCGTAATAAAGCATTTGTTAATTCCTCTTTTTTCAAGAAGGAATGTGTAAATCGATTTGAAATGAACAATGCTAACATCAATAAGCAAATAAATGGTAATAGTGGTGGTAAGATTGATAACTGATAGTCGCTTAGTGTATTTAATGTAGCTACGATGAAATAAATTAATATTGCAATAGATGCTATAATTAAATAGATTGTTCCAACAGCCCGTTGCTTTATTGCTTTTATTTGAATTGAGATGATGTAAGCAATTACCATAAACAAGTAGATCGAATACATACCTTGAAATTGCGAATTAATAAATATCGGAAGAAAAGCCGACAAACCTAACAAAACGCCTACAAAATTAAATATTTTCACAATTCTTTTATGAATATAGTTTCGTAATGCATGGTTAAAATAAAGTAATAAAAATACCCCAATCATAATACTCGATAATATTTGGATCCGCTCAAATACCCCATATGCCATTTCTGGAATAAGCATCAGAAGTACTTTTTCTCCATGGGATACTGAATAGGCCATTGTTGAAAAACAAAAAAGCGCAAAATACAGTAATTCGATATCTTTTCTAAATTGGAGATAGCTTCCTAAAAAGTAAACGAACATTGTTAAAAACGCTGTAATTGTAACCCAATCATAAAAGATAGAAGCATTATGTACATTTAAAATACTATTCTGATCGCCAAAGTAAACGGCACCAACAATTCCTCCACCCGAAGCATAATCAAAATTTGCTACATGTATTAATATTTCAATCTCTGGATTATTAGGGGAAAAAAATGCTGTAAATGGAGTGTTGTGTGGAGAATAGGTTTCATCTTCTGCTGGCCTACCACTTCCTCCTACGTACTCTCCGTTTATATAAGTTGCATTAGACATTCGAATACTTGTTGTCTTAATTCCATACACATCAATAGTGTCATCCAATAAAACCTTTAAGCGATATGTACCGCTTGTAAATTTTGATACTGGTACTCCATTAACCGAATAATTTTTCCACAAATTAGGTACCTTGACAATGGTCGATTTTTGCTCATCGAATTCTTCAACATCTACTAAGCTATTGGATATAAATTCCCATTCCCCTTTCAATTCAACTGCACCCTGATGAAAATCAAAATTACGTAAATCAATAACCCCGTTCTCTGCTTCTGGAAGCACTTTTTCTGATTTACTTATGGGAAACTGGCTCATCATTAAATAAGTCAGTAATAGTAAAACAATAGCAACTGATGAATACATAAAGCTTTTCATTATATAAATTTTTCCTCTTATAGTTTTATTACTATTTCTTATTCTTTTAGTATATTAATTCCCCTTAATTATTCAATATAAAGTTAGTTGAAAGTATGATTTTAAAATACCCAAATACTCCATTATAAGGGTTGCCTACCTTTTAATTATCAATTAATCAGACTACCCTTTATTTCAAAACATATTTTCGATATGTATTAAATTGGAATACTACTTATATTATTTTAATATAGTGATATACTCTCTTTTCACTTTTTATGAATAATCCATTGAAATATTTGTTAGATTTAATAAGTTTCTTTAAAAAACTTCCAAATCATCATTTTCGACAAAGCCTACCTTAAATTCTAATTTTAATCTTATTTCTTTCATAAAGTGATTTTGTATTCATAATTTTTGAACATTCACATATAAATTTAAGAACCTTAAAGGGATACAGAAAAAATTGGAGGGGATAGGGTGCAGACAAAAACGCGGTTAAAGGATACCATAACGATTATTCCAAAAATTCTACAATATCTGCTTAACAGCTGCCTTACAGTATTAGCATTATTATTATCATATCTACTTATATACGAAATTTGGGAGTTTATTAGGCTTATTCTTTCAAGTCAAAGTAATGACTATAAACTCTTTCTTGCAAAAATCCTCATTTTCTTTCTATATTTCGAGTTTATAACAATGATAGTGAAATACTTCAAAGAAGAATATCATTTTCCATTACGTTACTTTATATATATCGGGATAACGGCAATGTTACGACTCATTATCGTGGAGCACGAACATCCTCATGAAACTTTGCTCTTTTCTTTGGTCATTTTAGTTCTTATAGTTTGTTACTTCATCATTAATTTGACTCCCCGTGAACGTCCTAAAAAACCCTGGTTTCTTCATAAGAACGAATAATATTAATATTTAACTTTTCCATTTTTCTTCAATACCCAATGATAAAGTCCAAAACCATGGCATTTGACCCGCCTATTTTTTAACGCATGCATACACTAGGGGAAAAAGGGGGTTAACCGACCAAATGTACATGTATAATGGCTATCCATATTATTACGTTCAAAATGTTCCTATGCAACAACCACTGGGCAATGTACCCTTTAACAACTATTATCAAAATAGTTACCCTGTGAATTATTATGCGCAAACGAATCAGCCAATGTATGTTCAGCAAACTCAACAAACTAATAAACCAACTGTTCAACAAGTTTTACAAGTTATTCGTTCACAACATAGCAATCTTTACACTCAACTAGAAAGAGCTGGAGTAAGTAGACAGTTAGCTGAGGCATTTACTTTTTTTGTCGTAAACTACACAATTAATCAAGCAAATCCAAATCAGTCCGCTCAGAGAATTTATGAATTATTCCAAAAAGAAACACCTTGGTTTAACTTACTTATCGAATCATTGAATCTTCCATTAGAAACGGTTGATCGTATATTAATAAGAGTAATTCAAATTACATTAAATGAAATACGAAGAGGACAACCGGGACCCGGCCCTAGACCCGAACCAGGCCAAGGATGGTCTGAGTTTGAAAATTTAGGTGGGATCTTAACTTCTGACCCAGGAGTAGCTTCTTGGCAACCAAACCGACTAGATGTATTTGTCAGAGGAACTGACAATGCACTTTTCCACAAATGGTGGGATGGTAGCAGATGGAGCGATTACGAGAACCTTGGAGGTGTGTTAACTAGCGCCCCTGATGCGGTTTCTTGGGGTCCTAATCGTATTGACGTGTTTGTAAGAGGAACTGACAACGCACTTTACCATAAATGGTGGGATGGTAGTAGGTGGAGTGACTGGGAAAACCTTGGTGGCGCCTTAACCAGTGGGCCTGCAGTTTCTTCACGTCGTGCAAACCGATTGGATGTTTTCGTTCGAGGCAATGGTAACCGACTATATAAAAAGACTTGGAATGGTTCTCGCTGGGAAGACTGGGAAGACCTTGGAGGTAATTTAAACTCTGATCCTGCTGCTGTTTCCTGGGGGCCAAACAGAATTGATGTATTTGCGAGAGGACAAAATAATAATCTAATTCATAAATGGTGGGATGGCTCACGATGGAGCGACTGGGAAAACCTTGGTGGTAATTTAACAAGTGCTCCTGCAGTTTCTTCACGTCGTGCAAACCAACTTGATGTTTTTATAAGAGGAACTGGTAATCGACTATATCAGAAAACTTGGAATGGTTCTCGTTGGAGCGATTGGGTTAACCTTGGTGGTAATTTAACCAGTGGACCTGCAGCTGTTTCTTGGGGGCCTAACCGTATTGATGTGTTTGTAAGAGGAGCAAATAATAACCTTTATCATAGCTATTTTGGTCGATAAATTAAATTAATTAATCAAGCCGTTATGCAGATCTCTACATAACGGCTTTTACTTATTTATATAACTATATTTTGTAATACAAGTCCTCCTACAACACCTGTCAATACAACTAACCATGGAGGGAGTTTCCAAAATTGCAACATACTAAATAATATTGCTGCAAATATAAAATCAATAGAATGTAAAACTGTCGTAGTAAAAATCGGATCATAGAAAGCTGCGATTAATATACCTACAACTGCAGCATTTACCCCAATAAATGCTCCTTTTATTTTATCATTTTGACGTAGCTGATTCCAAAAAGGAAGTGCACCAAACACCAATAAAAATGCTGGCAAGAAGATGGCTACTGTTGCAAGTAACCCTCCAACCCAACCATTCATTACCGTTCCTAAATATGCAGCAAACGTAAATAGTGGTCCAGGAACAGCTTGAGTCACACCGTACCCTGCAAGGAATGCTTCCTCACTTACCCATCCCGTGGGGACAAATTCCTGCTCTAACAATGGTAGAACAACATGGCCACCACCAAAAACTAATGAACCGGCACGATAAATACTATCAAACATTGCAACCCATTCTAGTTTCGTTACTTCTCTTAATATGGGTAAGAAAAATAACAAACCAAAGAACAATGTAAAACATATTGCTCCCAACCGTTTTGATATTGGGAAATATGACGTTGGTATTGGTTCATTCACTTCATTTTTTTGATTGTATATAAAATACCCTAATACAGCTGCGACTAGAATAATACCGATTTGTGAATAGGCAGTTTGCCATAGTAATGCTACTGCTAGAGCAAATAACACAATGGCTTTTCTCACTAGATCGGGTGCCAAATTTTTTGCCATTCCTAAAACTGCATGTGCTACAACTGCAACAGCCACTATTTTAAGACCATGAATCCAACCTGATTCAGCTACATCAAACCCTTGTAAAGCAAGTGCAAAAAGTATAAGTACAATGACAGAAGGCATTGTAAAACCAAGGAAGGAGATGATTCCACCTACAATTCCTCCACGTATTACACCAATCCCAATTCCAACTTGACTACTAGCTGGACCAGGTAAGAACTGACATAATGCAACTAAATCAGCATAACTTTTTTCGTCCATCCATTTCCGTCGTCGAACATATTCTTCATGGAAATAGCCTAAGTGCGCTGTTGGCCCTCCAAAAGAAGTTAACCCTAAGCGAGTAGATACCAATAATATCTCAATAAGAGTTCTGAAGGATAGTCTCTTTTTTTCAATCATTCTCTCTCTCCGCATTCTAATTTACTATTTAGAACAATCATAACATATCGTTAATCCCTAGAAAGTGCATTTACAATATCTTTACAAACAAGAAAAACTATTAGTTGAATAAGATATACTCGCGGATTATTGAAGTTCGGTAATTCGGGATTATATTATAATCAGAATTTTACAACTACTCAATTAATTTTTTCTTATTATTTTATAATTTAACGAAATATTCTACAAAATAAGACAAATAATCTTTTTTAATTAATAATTATTTGACCTTTAGCGCTTCAAAGTATAGAATCGTTACATATTTAGAAAGAATAGGTGTTTAGCTTGAGCAATTTATTTAGGAAAAAAGATATTACACAATTATTAGATAAGAATAATGCGACACAACTCCCTAAAACGCTTGGTGCTTTTGATTTAGTGATGCTTGGTGTTGGAGCGATTGTTGGTACAGGTATATTCCTACTTCCTGGAACAGTAGCTGCCACTCATTCAGGCCCTGCTATTATTTTTTCATTCATTATCGCTTCTATTGTTTGTGCACTTGCGGGAATGTGTTATTCTGAATTTTCTTCATCAGTCCCTGTAACAGGTAGTGCTTATACATACAGTTATATTGTGTTTGGTGAACTTATTGCCTGGATTGTTGGATGGGCTCTTGTATTAGAATATGGACTTGCTGTAGCTTCCGTTGCAACTGGTTGGTCTTCTTACTTTGTTAATTTACTTGAAGGGTTAAATATTTCGATTCCAACAGCACTTGCAGGACCTTTTGACCCTGCTAATGGAACATTTATTAACTTACCAGCAATTTTCATTGTACTTGCAATTGCATTTTTATTAACGCTTGGTGTTAAAGAATCAACAAAAATTAATAAAATTATGGTATTCGTAAAAGTAGGTGTAATTTTACTATTTGTCTTTGTTGGCGTCTTTTATGTTAAACCGACAAACTGGCAACCCTTTATGCCGTTTGGTTTTGATGGTGTACTAAGTGGAGCGGCATTAGTTTTTTTCGCATATTTAGGATTTGATGCGGTATCATCTGCAGCAGAAGAAGTGAAAAATCCACAACGAAATTTACCAATTGGGATTATCGGATCATTACTTATTTGTACCCTTCTTTATGTATCCGTATCCTTAGTGTTAACAGGTATTGTCCCTTATACAGGGTTAAACGTTTCAGACCCAGTTAGTTTTGCTTTAGAAATGGTAAATCAGAATTGGATTTCAGGAATTATCTCTTTAGGAGCAGTCGTTGGAATGATGACCGTTATCCTAGTGATGATATTTGGTGGGACAAGACTACTCTATGCATTAGGACGTGATGGTTTACTACCTAAAGTAATGCATGAAGTCGATAAAAAACGTAAAACGCCAATCAAAAACACTTGGATTTTCGCTACTTTAGTTGCCTTTTGTGCAGGTTTCATACCACTTGGCCAATTAGCTGAATTGGTCAATATGGGTACTCTCATTGCTTTTTCTGTTGTATCTATCGCAATTATCTTTTTACGAAGAAATAAAAATCTTCCTCAAAATGGATTTAAAGTCCCTCTTTATCCGGTTATACCGATTTTGTCATTTGTATCTTGTATATTCCTGTTATCTCAACTTTCTATAAGTACATGGATTGCAAGCGCTGTATGGTTCATTGTTGGATTAGCCCTTTACTTCCTTTATGGACAAAAGAACAGCACATTAAATAAATAATTTAGAGACTAAGCTTACGTTGGTGAATTTCCCAATGTAAGCTTTTATTTTTTCTATCAGATTTGTAAAAATATGCACTCTTTTTACAAGAGAATGATAAAATACTATTTAGAAAAAATATTTTGAATTTACTTATTTCTTAAGGGAGAGAAGATAAATGGAAAAGAAAAACATAGATCTAGCTATTCAACTGCGACATGAACTTCATGCTCATCCCGAACTTTCATATCAGGAGATTTGGACAAAAGAACATTTAATGAATTTTATAGAGAAACATACTACGAATTTAGAAATAGTCGATAAAGGAAAGTATTTTTACGCAATATATCGTGCTAGTAACAACAAGCGAAATATTGCCTTCCGCGCAGATTTCGATGCATTACCTATTCCAGAAACAATTGATTTACCATGGGCTTCGCAAATTCCAGGTGTTGCACATAAATGTGGTCATGATGGACACTCTGCTTCACTTGCTGCCTTTGCACTAGAAGTTGATCAAAAAGGAGCGGAACAAAATATCTTTTTCCTATTCCAACATGCGGAAGAAACGGCTCAAGGTGCAATAGAAGCTCAACAATTTATTGATGATGAAAAGATTGATGAAATTTTTGGCTATCACAACATGTCAGGAATACCTGAAGGAGTAGTTGGTGTAATAGATGGAACTGCACATTTTGCATCTAAAGGGTTATCAATTGAAATGATTGGAGCTCCTTCTCATGCTAGCGAACCTGAAAAAGGGAAAAATCCATCATATGCAATTGCAAAGATTATAGAAGCTATCCCTGAATTTACTTCATCTGGGGAAAATGAAGGTTTAGTTCTTTGTACAATTATTCAAATAGATGTTGGTTCAGAAAACTATGGGATTTCTGCACACGAAGGTACGTTGCGTATGACAATCCGAGCGGAAAAAGAAGCAGAACTCGATCGACTTCAAACGAATTTAGAGGAACTTGCAACGAAATTATGTAAAGAACAGGGCATTAAAGTAAGCTTTAAATACAATGATGTGTTCCCTGAAACCGTGAACCATAAAGAAAGCTCTGATAAAATTCGTCAAGTTTGTAAAGAAAATGGACTTCCTATTTTTGAGCTAACATCTGGTTTCCGTGCTTCAGAAGACTATGGTTATTATTTAAAGAAAACAAAGGGGGCATACTGCTTTATTGGAAATGGAGAAAACTACCCTCCAATACATACCTATGAATATGATTTCCGCGACGATAATATTGAAATTGCTGTAAAGTTATTTAAAGGACTTGCAGGAATTCAATAGAAGGCATAGGATGCTTCTATTACAGGAGCATCTTTTTATTTAAGTATCAATTTTTTCATAAGCATCTGTCGTTAACCAATGCTGTAACAAATATTGGTCAAACTCCGTCTAATTTTAGGAAGACCATAGGAGGTATTGCATAATGAAAAAGTTCCTTTATTTATTTCCATTTCTATTAGTCTTACTAGTTGGCATATATGTATTTATTCAAACTTCAGGATCAGTCAATAGGCGAATCGAGCTTGAACATAACGAAGTAGAAAAGTCATATACTCAAAAGGATTTTGTTAAAGAAATCTTCACCTTATCCGAGCAAGGGAGAATTCCTGATGTACCTTATCAAGTAGGGGTAACTAAAATCGATGAAATTAACAAAGCTTTAGGAAAACCTAAAATAACAGATCAAACAGATCTAGGGCAGTACGCAAGTTATCCAAATGACGTGACGGTTGGGTACCAAGATATACTTGTATTTGATTTGAGATCTTACAATAAACAATTACAAGAAATTCGCTTATCAGATATTAAAGAAGTAAAAGGGGAACCTGATGAAGTTACCTATTATCAGGATGCTACAGTGGATCAAATCATTCTAATTTACGATGTGAATTCAAATTATCAACTAAAATGGATTTTGCCTAAGCCAACTGAACAAGAAAAAAACCCGGTCGTTCATCATATTTCTGTCTATACAGTGCCTCCAGTTAGCGCAGAAGTACATACTTTACTACGCAATATGACACTTGAAGAAAAGATTGGGCAAATGATTTTTGCTGGCGTAGACGGAACAAGTTATGACAAACATGCTGAAAGTTTAATACATCAATATACAATTGGTGGCATTATATTTAATAAATTGAACTTGAGTTCACCCGAACAGACGGTTAATTATATTAATAAGCTGAAAGATGAGAATTCATTAAACCCACTCCCTCTCTTTTTAGGTGTGGATCAAGAAGGTGGACGTGTTGCAAAATTACCTGGAAACCTCACCTATATTCCTGACAATTTGCAGATTGGTAAGGTAAGCAATCCTGAGTTTTCATATGAAATTGGGAGGACCTTAGCAAAAGAAGTGAATGCTTTTGGCTTTAACATGAATTTTGCACCGATTCTAGATATAAACAGTAACCCACATAACCCTGTTATTGGGGACCGCTCCTTTGGTAATAATGCACAACTTGTTACCAAGCTTGGCATAGCAACAATGAAGGGAATTCAGTCTGAAAATACTATTGCTGTTGTGAAACATTTTCCAGGCCATGGAGATACTGCAACTGACTCCCACCTGGAATTACCAACAGTCAATAAAACATTAGAAGAACTTCAGCAGTTAGAACTAATCCCTTTCAAAGAAGCAATTCATGAAGGTGCAGATGTTGTAATGATTGCACATATTTTATTACCTGAAATTGATGAGAAAAACCCGTCCTCTATGTCTGAAGTGATCATTTCTGACATTTTGCGTAACCAGCTTCATTTTGAAGGTGTTGTGATGACTGATGATATGACAATGCAGGCTATAACAAATCACTACGATATTGGTTTAGCTTCGGTACAATCCATACGAGCAGGCAGTGACATTATTATGATTGCGCATAATTATGATAATGTTTCAACTGTAATGAAACATATTAAAGATGCTGTATCTACTGGAGAAATTTCAGAAGAACGAATAAATGAAAGTGTACTTCGTATTATACAATTAAAACAAAAATATAAGTTAGACGATAGCCTAACAAAACCTGTTGATATTGACTTGCTGAACAAGGAAATAAACAATGTATTAAATCGATATAAATAAATTTTTGAGGGACAGTTACGATGATGTTGTATATAGTAAAAATAGGTGATGGAAAATGAAAACAAAAATGTATATAAATGATGCAGAATTCTTTGCGGGTATTACGTTGAGGGACACAATAGAGCTAGAGCAAAATAATATGGCACTTCACGTTTGTGAAAATGAGGAAGACATTGTGAGTAATCGGATGAAACTCGCTACACTTCTGAAATGTAATATTGACAACTTTGTTTGCGCAAATCAAACGCATTGTGCAAATGTTCATAGAGTGACCTCTGCTGATAAAGGCCGTGGGGCAAGGACAGCTCAAACTGCCATTCCAAATACAGATGCACTGTATACGTTTGAACCTAATATTCTGCTTGGTACCTTTACGGCCGATTGTGTTCCCATCATTTTTTATCATAAAGAAATGGGACTTGTAGGCGTTATTCATTCAGGCTGGCAAGGAACCGTTCAAGAGATTGCTTATAAAGTGTTCAAACAATTAGTCGAGTTAGAAGAATGTAACCCTCAAGGCTTTCAAGTAGTTCTCGGCCCTGCATTGAGCCAGGAAATATTTGAAGTAGATGAAGATGTCTATGTGCGCTTTCGTGATCTAGGATATGCGGATGAGTTTATCTATTATAAAAGTGATACTCAAAAATATCATATTGATAATCAAAAAACAGTCAAAGCACAATGTGAAATGGCCGGCATTCCTTCAGAGAATATCTTAATTGATACGACATGTACCTTTTTAAGCGATGAAGGATTTTCTTATAGACAAGATAAAAAAAGTGGTAGGCATTTAAGCTTTATAATGCGAAAGAGTAACGAGGGATAAAGACATTCTTTCGAATTACAATCATCTCCCTCTGAAGGTAAGATGAATAAGCACTAGAGGATCTTTGTTCAATATAATAGAGTATACAAAAAGTACATCAAAGTAGTTGTTCCACTTTGATGTACTTTTTGACTTTATAGCTCGTGAACACGGATTCCTTTATCCGTTAAAAGGTTTATGTAATATGGATCCTTCCCTATTGCATATAGTGAATCACAAAATGTTGTAAGTTCATTCATATCATGTGAAGTGTAGAGAATAATCTTCCCTTGTTCTTTAGCTAGTTTCACTAAGTACTTCCCAATTTCATTTTTCGATTTCATATCTATTCCAACAGTCGGTTCATCTAAAAGAATTAACTTAGGGTCATGCAAGAGACTGATTGCAATATTTAGCTTCCTTTTCATACCACCCGATAAGGATTTAACACTTTCTTTCCATTGTGTAAGCTGCATATCTAAACAAAGCTTACGACATTCCTCTTTCGTTCTTTTTTTCCAGGAGAGCTTCTCAAAAAACAGCATATTTTGCTCGACCGTAAACTCTTCCCAAATGGATAGTTCTTGTGGTACATAACCTATCATTTTTCGAATAGCATCTGTATGTGTTCCATAAATGTAATCTCCTAATTGAATATGTCCACTAGATGGCTTCACAATAGTTGCCAATATATTTAATAATGTTGATTTACCAGCTCCATTTTCACCTACTAAACCAACTACTTCGCCGCTATTTAGTTGAAAGGAGACTTGATCTAAAATTTGTTTATTTCCATAGCTTTTTTCTAGTGCTTCTACTTTAAGCATTTACCTTGTCTCCTTTCCATGTCCAAATACAAAGCAACACGATAAGAATGCAAAACCATTCAATCGCAATTTGCTCATGCAATAGACGATTTACTGGACTAATGTATTGAACCCAATGCCATCCTTCAATCATTCCATCAATCGGGATAAGAGCTCCACCTAATACAAATAGCAAGAGAGTTAACCCTATTGAACTTACATAATACATAAATAATTGTTTAAATAACTGAATAAATAGGAATACAATTAAATTAATAACAATTCTAAAGAAGATTAAAGATAAATATATTGATGCAGAGATTTTTGCATCTAAAAAATGATGGAATATAAGTAATGTAATTGAGTCTAATATCAATAAAACAAATGTATAAATTAGAAGATTGGCAAAAGCATATTTTTTTAAGGATATTTTGGTGTATTGCCATCGAATACGCACTTCCTCCCTGTTTTCCTTTATTAACCAATCAAAGAGGAAAAAAGTTGAGATTACACTAAACAGTGACCACACTGCCCATACATTAAAGAAGGGAACCACTTCATCTTCTATAGATTCCATTGTCCCATGATAGGAAAAACTAGTTTGGAGCAATTGTTGAGAAGTTTGTTTTTCTATACTTGTTTGAACAATCTCATTCCAATTCCATGCTTCTTTTATTTCATACTCCTCATAAAGGTCCTTTACTTCATAAGCTGCCTTCGAGCGTGATACATCATCCTGCACAAAGGATGTTATTAATTCTAAAACAGGAAAATAAGCGTAAGAACGATTAGAGGAATACGCCTCAAAGAGTCGATCTCTTTCTCCTTCTCTTATCATTTTTTCATAGTCAGTTGCAATGACAAAAACACTATCTAAGTTATGCTTTTCCAATTCATTGATTGCAATTCCGTAATCCAAAAACTGAACATCCAAATAGGATATATTTATTATATTGTTTACTAATTGTCTTGTAAGCTCGGACTCCTCTTCAACTACTATTGCAATTGGTATTTTTGTATCCTCTCCCCAAATACCAATGAGTTTAATCGTTAACAACGTTAATAGAATTGGAGAAAATAACCAAAATATAGTTCCTTTCCATTCCGTGCTGATTCTTAAGAATCTCGTAAAGAGCAAGCCCCTCAATTGATCCACCTCTTTTTAACAACGGTTGAGCCCCACGATACAAGAATGCCAATTAACGCTGTGAGATATAAACTATTATATTCAGCGTAGTTTCGTTCTTCGAGTGTAATATCAACCATCCAATTAAACGTTTCATTTGAATAAATGAAAGGTAAAAAGTTCTGTAGAGATACAGGTAAATAAATGGAAGGAATTATTGAACCACTTAACAAGACCGTTAAAAATAAGCAGAACATTTGCAAGATGAGTACAGTCTTCGACGATTTAAACCATATATCAATTAGCGCAAAACTAAGTAATAATATAATTCCATATAGAGCAGCGTATTGAAGAAGTCTTAAATAATCAATCAAATAGAGCTCTAGGTTCATTATTATAACAATCGTATAAAACAATATTATGGCAAATATCAAACTGCTTATAAATGAAACAATTATTTTTGAACATACATTCTGCCATTTTGACACTCCAAGTAATGTTAACCTTATATCCATCGCAGAGGTTTCTTCTTTTCTTAAAAGCACGTAGAAACCCAATAGCCATATGGAAAATGCTACAAACCAACCTGATAATGTAAAGAAATGGGTCGGAGAGGATGTCATAATATTAGTAACCTTCTCTTCTGTTACTAACTTCCCTTTCCCTAGAGTAAAAAGCGTGAATTCCAGGAATTGGTCGTATCTATACTGGTGGTATTCAGTTTCTGCCATATTTGTTTTTCTTGCATAATCATATACGGTTAAAATATTGGCTTGCGCGGATTCTATGTATCTTGTAAAACTATCAATAATTTCTTTTGCAATAAAACTTTCTGACTGCTGTTTTGAATTCCCTACAATTGGGATTGTGAGAGATTCCCCTTGGTACATCTTCCCTGTGAAATCTTTTGGAATAACAATATAAGCAGAAATGACATTATCCTCAATGTAGTCTATTGCATCTTCTTTCTCCAACAGTAATAATTCAATATTTCCGTCTTGTTCGAAGCTTGTTTGCAAGAACCCTCGAATCATTTTTGTTTCTTGCGTATCATCTTCATCTACTAAAGCAATTTGAATGGATGATGAATCTAATCTAGAATTTAGTAAGGAAATCATCATTAATGCAATAATAGAGATAAACACTATTGGAAATATAAAAAGCAGAAGAAGTGATTTCCACTTCTTCTGTAGATGTTTCTGGTATTGATTGATAAAGAATACAATCTTTTTTAAATTTATCAAGGTGTGTTCACCCGTTCGTTTAATAAATTCCTAATTCAAAGACTAAGTTCATGAACCATTCTTGTGCGTCAACAATAAATTCTTCTTCCATATAACGATTAATTTCGTCTGAACTCATTGCTCCTAAGTCTACGATATTATCCGATGGTATATCTACACTTTTTATAAATGTGCCTGTTTCATCCATTGTTAACTCAAAATCAAAGTCATATGTCCAGAATCCAAAGTGATGTTCAGCATTCATCTTATCTGCTTCATAAGAAGACTCACCGTTCCAGTTGAATTCAAATCCAACTTCGTCATACTCTTCAATACTTAAAGTTCGGTCAAATGTACGTTCCCCGCCGTTTACTTCTTCGCTGCCTTCATAAATTAATCCATTACCGTAATCATCATTCATTGTGATATAGTCTTTAATTTTACCATTTTCATATGAAAGCTCACCTTGGAAGTATAGATATTCTTCATAGCCATTATCGAATTTATAGTCCCACTCCTGAGTGTTTTCAGTAAATAGACGCGTTCCTTCCATGATGAAGTCACCAATTTCTAATTCACTTTGAACTATTACATCCGAGTTTATCCATACTGAGTATTTAATGCCATTTGGTATATCTGTATTTTCAAGTTCTTCAATCATAGTATTAAGAACTTCATCCATATCGAAATCATAGTCTTCTTCTAATGTACCAACTGCACCTGTAGCATTTTCTAATGTTTCAATAACAATATCTTTGAATTTAGAGTCATTTTTCGCCTTATTAAATACATTTAGTGTGATCTCTTTAAGCTGTTCTCCACTCAAGTCCATTGAAATTTTGGTTGCCTTTAATGTTTCACCGAATACCTCTATTTCCTCTTCAGATTCAGTGAAGGCTTCAGCAGGAATTGAGTTGTAAAGGTGTAATAAATATTCCTTTTGTAAATATTTCATGTTTTCTTCAGATAGGAAACTGTTTTTACCCATCCAGTCTGAAAGTCCTAACTTTTCCGAACCTTCATATAAAGGGTCAACTGTTTTCATAAAGTTCCCAAAATCTTCATCCTTCACTTGCAATATGTCGTCAGTGAATGGGAAACCAAACATTAACTTTTCAGTAGTTATATAACCCGATAAAGGATCGATTGTAACGCCTTGAATTTCCGCACCTAATGATGCTTTCATAACTTGTTTATTAGGATCCATTTGGATATCAAGTGATAGTAAAGAGTTACTAATAACTTCTGCAGCCATCATTTCTTCGTAACTATAGAAATCTCCATCAACTGATGCCCCAATGTCATATGTATATTCAGAAGGTGTTGTTTCTGCTTTTTTCGCCCATTCTAGTTCTGGCTGGTAACGAGTTTCGAAGACTTCTTTCATTTGTCCCCAAGAATTTAATTCCGCCATTAATAATTTATCTTTTGGTGATTTAGACATATTAAAGTAAGCAAATGCACCACCAGCAGCTAATAATAAAACAAATGCAATTGAAACAATTGACACTGCCAATTTTTTTGATTTTAGTTTTTGTGGTTTTATATTTTGGTCTCCAAATTGCGCTTGATTCGGATTCCCATATGGATTTTGACTACCATATTGAGTCTGGTTCTGGTTCGAATCTACGTATTGATTTTGGTTTGAGTTCTCACTCGGGTTTGGATGTTGATTTGGGTTTTCATTTTGACTAGGATTTTGATTATCCTCATTCATTTGAAATCCTCCTTTTTCTTTTTATTATTTGCTCTACAACTATCTTAAACTAGCAATTCCCTTTTATTATTATATAGCTAATACCAAATGAGTGGAATAAGAGCTAAATAATGGTAGGTTACATGCCCACAGAAGAGTTTAATATATTACGGCACAATATGGAATAGGGAATAATTAGTAAAATAGAATAAGGTCCTTTTCTCCCCTTTTCAATTTTCTAGTTATATTCCCTACATATATTAAAGTGTTAAACATAAGTTAGAGGATGTTGTGTACCAACATTTACTTGGAGAGACATTAAAAATTTCCATTTCAACGCCCCCATTTTATATATATGTATGCTAATTAAGCTCTCGACTCCGCTTTTTTGTTTATGTTGACTTAATTATGTCATATTTTGTCTCCTGTTGAATATAATACCTCGTGCTTATCAATAAATAACCAATAATAAAATCTCATTATTGGGGAATGGAGACTTATGAAAAAAATAATCCTTTACCTATCAGTTCTTTGTTTTGCATTGTTTTTAGTGGCTTGTAATAACACTCCACCTGCTCAATCCGAAAATAATACGGATCAGGAAGAAACTAACAATGAAGACGATGTAAAAGAAAATGAAGACTCCAAAGAGGAAGTTGAGCCAACAAAAGAAGAGGAAGGATTACCTTCCAAAGATGAAGAGGAAGAACAAGTGAAAACGAATGCAGGTGAAGACGAATTAGCCGCAGCATTTGAATCTTATTTAAATGATGTTATTTTACTAGCACCAGAAGAAACAAGAATTATTGAAGTATATGGAAGTGTATCGGGAGAAAATTACCAAAATGATGCTATTATGTATGATGCATTAGTGAACGATGTTGTACCATCATATACTGAATTTGTAAGTACTTTAGAAGAAATTGTTCCAAATAATCAAGAAGTACGTGATCTCCATGATATTTATATAGAAGCAGCAACCATTCAGCTCGGCGCCTTCACTGTTATGATTTCCGCTTTAGAAGATCAAGACTATGAATTAGTTGACTTAGCAAACCAAGGTCTAGAGGAAGCAAGTGCATTAATTACTACATGGCAAACAGAAGTACAAAACCTTTCATCTCAAACTGGTGTAAGTCTCCAATAATTAAATTACAGTTAGCAGATTTCTTTTAAGGAGATCTGCTTTTTCACTTTTCCAGTGATAAAAAGTAAAGCAAAAGCCATATTAAATATGAATTCATTTGAAAGGAGATTAATGATGGGTAGAGACGATAGTAAAAGACAGGGCAATAACACAGGATCATTACCTCAAACACCGAAAAACTTAAAGATCTCTCCTAATAAAGTGCATGAAGAATTCTCGCAAGAGTTGGATGAGCTTGAGCAATTAGTAAAAAAGACAAAAAAGAATTCAAATCAAAATCGATAGGAGGGCCAAGCTTTGGACTATCAACGAGTGCAAGAAATTGTTTCTTCTCCAAAAGAATATGAAGTAAGTTATAATGGTGTTTCCGTTTGGATTGATAAAGTTCATGAAGATGGAAAAACAGCTACAGTTCATTTACGTCGAGCACATGAAGAAAGATCTGAAGTTGATATTTCTGAACTTAAAGAAGAGTACTTAGTTCAATAAAACGATAAGCCCACGGGAGATACCCGTGGGTTTAGTATTTTAGTGAACTAAAAATGGAAATACATCTTCTCAATTTGCATATAATGAATAGTCAACAGCAACTAATTACATACAACATTCCCCAAATTACCAACTTATGGATTACTTTTTACTATTATTGTAAATACTGGACATAGAATTAATATAACTTCCAAAGGATGGTAATGTGGAAAACAAAGGAATTATTTTGATATTTGGATTTGTTCTGGCATTTTTGAACGTATTTGATGGATTTGCAACGATTTATGGTCACCTTCATAACTTTATCGAAGAATTAAATCCTGTCATGGATTCCATGCTAAAAACAAGCCCTGAACTTTTTTTACTTTCTAAATGTTTATTATCTTTATTTATTGTCGTAATCTCATACTTAGTCTATAAAAAAAGCAAAGCCAATTTCCAAAAGCAATTTTTATTCTCTTTAGTTGGTGTAAGTGTGATGTATACAGGCATTTTCTTTTTGCATATTTTTTGGTTATCTATGATTTAGGCAAGAAAGAGGGACTAATGATTTAGCCCCTCCAAAATCTCAATGTTTCCTTGGCAAGCTGCCTACTTTATTTTGACTTTATATTATTATATTGAAAAGTCCATATCCTCATGCTTATCTGCATGCTTGTTTTTTGGTTTAAAGGTTTTACAGCATGTATCTTGAGAACTACTTGCTTCTTCCTTTAGCTTTTCAAAATCAAAATCTGAAGCAAACTCTGTTTGACGATTCCTAGAATGATAATCCATGTCTACTTGAATTTTTTCAGCACCACAAAGATTTCCTTCTTTATGGAATATACAATTCGCTACAGAACAGTTTACTTCTACATTCGGCATTGCTCTCTCCTCCTCATTGAGATGAATGAAAAATATAAAGATCATATACGTATCTTCATATTTCACTATATAGCTTGTGCAATATAGTGATTTTTATTTAGTTCTATCTATTATTTAATAAACAATCAAAATCCTTTTACATTTTAGGTAAAATATTCCAATTTAGCTGTTGGAAAAAATTTTTCCATGTAACCATATAGATGTTCTTTAATATCTTCTTCCTCATCTTTTTGATATATAAACTTGTTAATGCCGTATTTACCCCATTTTACGCGACGCGATTCCTCATCTAATTCTAGTTTTGTCATAGGGTAGTTCTTCTCAATAACCTTTTTCGCAGGTCTTGTGAACCTATGTTGGATAAATTCGAATGTAATATCTTTCCGTGCATCTTCAGGTAGTTCTTTATCAAGGCGCTCGAACATATGATAATATCCTTCTTCCCAACCTTCATGAAGGTAAATAGGGGCTACAATAAACCCTAAAGGATACCCAGCTCGTGCTACTTTTCCAGCTGCTTCAATCCGTTTATCCAATGGTGAAGTTCCAGGCTCAAAATGTTTAATGACATAATCAGCATTTACACTGAAACGAAATCGAGTTTTCCCATTATGTTTAGCATCTAATAAGTGATCAACATGATGAAATTTAGTCACGAAACGTAAGTGACCTAAATCTGATTTTCCAAAATGTTCAATTGCCCTTTTTAATGTATGCGTTAAATGATCTAGACCTACAATATCTGACGTACAGGATGCCTCGAAACGAGTAACTTCTGGTGCTCTTTCTTCCATATAACGATCTGCAGCATCTAAAATTTCCTCCACATTTACATATGTACGAATGTAAGGTTTACTTCCCATTGTTGTTTGAAGATAACAATAATGGCAATGTCCCATACAACCAGTAGCAAATGGGATTGCGTATTCTGCAGACGGTTTGGATGTATCAAATTTAAGCGTTTTCCGAATTCCCACAACTAGTGTAGACTTTGCTATACGATACTTTTGAAAGTCATTATCTCCAGGTAAATTACGGACTTGATTATGAGAGGTGGTATACCTAATTTCAATTCCCATATCTTTGAATTTTTCCATTAACTCATGACCTAAAGGATAGTCCAATGCCTTAGGTTCAAAATAGACCAATTGGGGAGTAAAAGGTTTTCTCATGCTGTATGCTCTCCAAAATATTGTGCATACGCTTCTTCTGCTTCAGCTTTGCTCGTATAAATAGCCGTATCTTCTGTAATTGGATAGTATGTCTCGTAAATAAAAACAGCTAATTCCTTTTCGTTCTCTGGATTTTTTACTACTGCCGCTTCTTGAACATTTGCAACATCCTGTGTATGGGGATTGCGAATAAAAACATAAACTATATCTCCAGCTTTTACATGATTGTTGTTCATAATATCACCTACTAAATTTTTATTGTATTAATGAATAAGAACCTCATTAATTAAACGAAATGTTTAACAATTAATGAGGTTTTGTTTTGATAAAATGTTATACGATTGTATCGTCAGAGTTTTCCCTGCTTTTGTTTCTATTTCTTTCATCTGTAAAATCGTATTCTTCTCCAGCTTCCATTTGTGTTTGAAAACGTGGGTTCCTATTTACATCAGACTCCATAAGGTCCATCTTATCATCCAGTCTCTTAGCTAAAATTGGTATTGATAATAGCCCTGCTATACCAACAAGCCCATAAACCCATCTTGATAAGACAGCATCCTGTCCACCAAAGAGATCAGCTACTAAGTCATATTGGAAAAAGCCTACTAGCCCCCAGTTTAGAGCACCGATAATAACTAAAACTAAAGCAATTCTATAGATTGTTCCCATACTACACCTCCTTTTACGTAAAACCTTAAGGTTAGACGTTACCTTATTTTCTTCTTTAGAAAAGTTTTTATTCTTTAAACTTCTCGTCAAATAAGCAAATAAATGGCAATAAAACTATATAAAAAGAGCTGGAAAGGAATACCCTTCCAGCCCTTGAATTTCAATGATTCTTACAGCAATCAATACCTACCTAATTCCATGCAGTTCTTTCACTTACCGGTTTTTCATGTTTAGGTTCAGACTCATTTTGAATTCTCTTTCTAGAGTCGTATGTTTGATTTGTTCTTATATCAAACTCAGAAGCAAACTCTTCCTGATTGAATTTGGGATGGCGATTTAGTGTATTCCCCATTCCAGAAACATTCTGATTTGTACTACATGCACAATTAGACCCAGTTTTGTTCACTTCTAATTTTGACATAGCTGTCCTCCTCATCGAATGAATTGAAAAATATAAAGGAATTTTATACTTTTCACATATAGTTTGCTATTAGAAGGCGTTTTCATGTACTGATATTTTTATACTATTTATTCATCTTTGATTTCACCGTCTCCGATTTCATCTTCCTCTTCAATTTCCTCAATTTTTTCCCCTTCTTCGGGCATCTCATCATCCCCACATCCAACAAGAGTGATGACTGAGAAAGATAAGAAAAGCAAAATAAAAATTCTTTTCACAAGCAAACCTCCTTTCACACATGATACTCCTTTATGGCTGAAACCTAATTCCAATCGATTGTTAGAAATTATCTTTCCACTACATTTGTTATATATGTACATAACTTTATGTATACATGACAAAAATTGGTACCCGCTCCTATCATACTTAATGTATATTTTTTCAATTAAAAGGTATTTTTTCTTTCCTTTTAATACAAAATAAATATGTATTTAGTTTTTTCGGTTGACAAAGTACGACAGCTAAATAACAATAAATTTTAGTTAACAATTATTATTAACTACTAAATAGTTAATAATAATTAAATTTATGGAGGTATGAATTATGTCACTAATTGGAAAAGAAGTATTACCATTCACAGCACAAGCTTATAAAAACGGCGAATTTATTGAAGTTACAGAACAAAATTTTAAAGGCCAATGGAGTATCGTTTGTTTCTACCCTGCAGACTTTACTTTTGTATGTCCAACTGAACTTGAAGATCTACAAAATCAATACCCAGAACTACAAAAACTAGGCGTTGAAGTATATTCTGTTTCAACTGATACTCATTTTGTCCATAAGGCTTGGCATGATTCATCAGAAGCAATCGGTAAAATTACTTATACAATGATTGGGGATCCATCACATGTCATTTCACGCAACTTTGACGTGTTAATTGAAGAAGAAGGTGTTGCAGATCGCGGTACTTTCGTTATCGATCCAGATGGTGTAATCCAAGCTTTAGAAATTAATGCAGGTGGCATTGGTCGTGATGCTAGCATTCTAATCAACAAAATTAAAGCTGCTCAATATGTGCGTAATAATCCAGGTGAAGTTTGCCCAGCTAAATGGCAAGAAGGCGGCGAAACACTTAAACCAAGCCTTGATCTTGTAGGTAAAATTTAAGGAGAGCGATTATTCATGGCACTTGATGCAGAAATTAAGTCTCAATTAAGTCAGTACCTACAACTGCTTGAAAACGATATCGTTTTGAAAGTTAGTGCAGGAACTGATAAAGCTTCAGAGGAGATGCTAGCTCTAGTAGATGAGCTAGCATCTATGTCATCTAAAATTACCCTAGAAAGAGTAGAGCTAAAAAGAACTCCAAGCTTTAGTGTGAACCGTATTGGCGAAGATACAGGTGTTACTTTTGCTGGTGTTCCACTTGGACATGAATTTACATCATTAGTATTGGCACTTCTTCAAGTAAGTGGCAGAGCTCCAAAAGTTGATCAAAATGTCATCGATCAAATTAAAAACATTGATGGTACATATCACTTTGAAACATATGTTAGTTTAACTTGCCATAACTGTCCGGATGTTGTACAAGCATTTAATATAATGAGTGTACTGAATCCTAATATTACCCACACGATGATTGATGGGGCCGTTTTCAAAGAGGAAGTTGAAAGCAAGGATATTTTAGCTGTACCTGCGGCTTATGTTAATGGTGAATCATTTGGTAATGGCCGGATGACAATGGATGAAATTCTTGCTAAATTAGGCTCTGGTACTAAAGCAGAAGAACTTTCGCAAAAAGAGCCTTATGATGTCTTAGTTGTTGGTGGTGGCCCTGCTGGCGCAAGTGCGGCAATCTATGCGGCACGTAAAGGGATTCGTACAGGAATCGTTGCAGAACGCTTTGGTGGACAAATCTTAGACACACTAACAATTGAGAATTTTATTAGTGTCAAAGAGACAGAAGGACCAAAACTTGCTGTAGCTCTTGAAGAGCATGTTAAACAATACAATGTTGATGTTATGAACTTACAACGTGCAACACGATTAGAAAAGAAAGATCTAGTTGAAATTGAATTAGAAAATGGCGCAATTCTTAAGAGTAAAACTGTTATCCTTTCAACTGGTGCTCGTTGGAGAAACATTAATGTTCCTGGTGAAGCTGAGTTTAAAAATAAGGGTGTTGCCTATTGCCCACATTGTGACGGTCCTTTATTTGCTGGAAAAGATGTTGCAGTTATTGGTGGAGGAAACTCCGGTGTTGAAGCAGCAATTGATCTTGCAGGGATTGTAAAACATGTAACGGTTATTGAATATAATGGAGAGCTAAAAGCAGACGAAGTATTACAAAAACGTTTACGTAGTCTTCCAAATGTTACAATCCATACAAATGCTCAAACAAAAGAAATTACTGGTACTGATAAGGTGAATGGTCTTACATTTGTAGATCGTGAATCGGGCGAAGAAAAACATATCGAATTGGCAGGTGTGTTTGTTCAGATTGGTCTTGTTCCAAACACAGAATGGTTAGAGGGAGCTCTTGAACGTTCTCGTTTTGGTGAAATCATCGTAGACAAACGTGGTGCAACTACGATTCCTGGTGTATTTGCTGCAGGCGACTGTACAGATAGTGCTTATAAGCAAATCATTATCTCCATGGGATCCGGTGCAACTGCTGCATTAGCTGCTTTCGATTATCTGATTCGTAACTAATTACTGATCATTTAAGTTAAATTTTCTAGTTGAAAAATTAACTATCGTAAATTAAAATCACTATTTCTCCTACTGGAAATAGTGATTTTTTTTATCCTTAATTTTTATACGTAAATTTTAGTTAGTAAAATTAAAGTACCTATCTCTCTAGCTAAGTTACTCATAATACCATCTACTCCTCCCTTCGCATTTAACTTCTTCTATTCACTTATGAAGCCTAATCTATTTGTTTAACTGAATATTACTAAACTGTAATGAATATATTCTACTAGCACACATTTCGGTGCAATTTGGGTCGTATAGATTTATTCGTCCAAAAAAGAACAGGGGGAAAGTTAAGTGAAGGGGTTTCTAAAGAAAATTAGAATCATTTTCGTCGTTTCAATGTTAGTGTTAGGCTTATTACCTGCAACAGGACAAGCCAAAACTAAAACGGAATACGACACCAACTATGACAATTATGAATTAGTTTCTACTGCAAATGGTGGTATGGTCGCAACTTCTCACGGTATAGCGACACAGGTAGGCGTAGATATACTTGATCAAGGTGGTAATGCAATTGATGCGGCGATTGCAATTCAATATGCATTAACTGTCGTAGAGCCAATGATGTCAGGTATTGGCGGTGGTGGTTTCATGATGGTTTACGATGCGAAAACGAAAGAGACAACAATTATCAACAGCCGTGAGCGAGCTCCAGCTGGTGCGACACCTGATATGTTTTTAGATGAAAGCGGGAACCCCATTCCTTTTGAGGAGCGTGTACAACATGGGACTTCTGTTGGTGTACCTGGAACATTAAAAGGACTTGAATTAGCTCATACGCTATGGGGATCACGTTCGATGGAAGACTTAATCACACCTTCTATCGACCTTGCAAAAGAGGGGTTCCCTGTAAATGGATTTTTAGCTCAAGAAATATATAATTCCAAAGACAAGCTGTTACGCACTGCTGCAAAGGATGTGTTTTTTAAGAATGGAAAACCACTTCAGCAGGGTGATCTTTTAGTACAAAAAGATTTGGCAAAAACATTAACGTTAATCAGTAAAAACGGAACTGATGTATTCTATAAAGGGGAAATCGGAGAAGCATTGGCAAAGACTGTTCAACACTTTGGTGGCTCTATGACACCAACAGATTTAGCAACTTATAACGCAACAATTGATGAGCCAATTTGGGGTAAATATCAAGGATATGATATTGCTAGTATGCCCCCTCCAAGCTCAGGTGGTGTGTTTTTATTACAAATGCTTGGCATTTTAGATGGGTTTGATCTATCTCAATATGATACAAGCTCATGGGAAAAATATCATCTATTAGCAGAAGCAATGCATTTAGCCTATGCAGATCGTGCAGCGTACGCAGGAGACCCAGAGTTTGTCAACGTGCCTATTAATGGATTACTAAACAAAGACTATCTTGCTGAACGAAGTAAGTTAATAGATTTAAATAAAGTGAACGATAACCCAACTGCTGGTGATCCGTGGAAATATGAAAATAACAGTGCAAACTATGATATAACTAAACAACCTGATGACAAACAATACGGCCAAACAACGCACTTTACTGTTGCAGACCAATATGGAAATGTTGTTTCCTATACAACTACAATTGAACAAGTTTTCGGTTCTGGAATTATGGTTCCAGGTTATGGGTTTATGTTAAATAACGAATTAACTGATTTTGATGCGATTCCTGGAGGGGCGAACGAAGTCCAACCTAATAAACGTCCGTTAAGCAGTATGACTCCTACGATTGTTTTTGAGGACGGTAAGCCGGTACTAACTGTTGGGTCACCTGGTGGTCCTACTATTATTACATCTGTTTTACAAACGATTCTCAATGTTATTGAATATGATATGAGTCTAGAAGATGCAATTTCTGAGCCGCGCATCTACACAAATAATATGAATTCCTACCGTTATGAAAAGGATATTCCGAGAAATGTTATTATCAGATTGAATGACATGGGCCATTCATTCGGTGATTTCCCTACAACAATCGGCAACGTTCAAAGTATACTCATCGATCATCAAAATGGATTGTTTAAAGGAGTTGCTGATGATACAAGGGACGGCTCTGCAATAGGAATTGAATTGAAAAAGTAAACCAATCAGACCATATAAATAACCCCTTATCACGCTAAAGGTGATAAGGGGTTTTATCATGTAATAATTAAAATGGATTTGTTGCGATAAAGCTTGCTGTTTTCACATAGATACGTGGGTTTAGCTTTAATTGATTAACAATGAATTCTGCAATGTCTTCAGGTTGCATGATTTTAGATTCATTATTTTCTTTTATTAAATTTAACTCAAGGGATAAATCCGTTCCTACCGTACTAGGTGTTAAAGCTGAGACGCGAATGTTATTTCTGCGAACTTCTTGTGCTAATGATTCTGTCAAACCAATCACACCAAACTTTGATGCACTATAGGCACTTGAAGTCGCGGCTCCATTTAAACCGCTTGTAGAAGAAATATTAATGATGTCTCCACCATTTTTTTCAATTAGTTGAGGCAATACGGCACGAGTGACATAGTATGTACCCATTAGGTTTACATCAATGATTTTCTTCCACTCTTCTGGGTCCATATCCAAGACTGATTCAAATTTAGCAATACCCGCATTGTTAATTAGTATATCAGCAGTACCTATAGCTTCTGTTAAAGATGTAACTGCAGACTCTACTTCCTCTTTGTTTGATACATCTGCTACTGCATACGCTACTTTGACACCTAAAGCTTCGATTTCTGCCGCCACTTCTTTTAAAGCAGATTCTGTTCTTGCAAGTAAACCGACATTAACACCTTCTTTTGCAAGGGAAATTGCTGTTGCCTTACCGATTCCTCTAGCCGCACCAGTAATAAATGCTACTTTTCCATTTAGTGATTGTGCCATTTAAAGGGCTCCTTCCTATCTTTACTTCGCTCTCATTATACTATTTGGCCCGTATTCTGGCACGAAATTGGATTGCTTAAGTTAATCAGTTACTTGGACGTATTAGATTATTAAAATTTATCCATTAAAGAGTTATTACTATGACCAAATGAACATCAGTTTAAACTCTAGACGAATACAAAAAAGACCCTATTATATAATGTTATAGGAATAACAAATAGGAATACATAATTCAGGGTCATGTATAATGCGAGCATCGATTTGAAATACCTCTCTCAACACCTCGCACGAAATAATATCTGATGGTGACCCACATTTCAGAACGTTGCCATGTTTCATTGTAATTAGCTCGTGAGAAAAACGTGCAGCATGATTTATATCGTGTAGTACCATGACAATTGTACAACCATGTTCCTCATTCAATTTTTTTACTATGTTAAGAACCTCTAGTTGGTGGGCCATATCTAAATATGTTGTTGGTTCATCAAGTAGTAAAATATTTGTTTCTTGTGCGAGTGCCATCGCAAGCCAAACACGTTGACGTTGACCTCCCGAGAGCTGTGACAGATCACGTTCCCGATATTCAAGTGTATTTGTTACCGTCATCGCCCACTCAATCATCTCCTTATCCTTTGCTGTTAAACGGTTAACATTTTTACGATGCGGGTAACGACCGTATGAAATGAGCTCTTCAACTTTTAGTTCTCCCGGAGCTGTGGGTGATTGTGATAATATTGCAAGCTGTTTTGCAATATTTTTTGTTTGTATATGATCCATATTTTGATCTTGAATATAAATTTGACCACCTTGTTTTTTTAAAATACGACCAATCGTCTTTAACAATGTTGATTTTCCGCAACCATTTGGACCGATTATTGTTGTAACTTTCCCTGTTTCAATTAACAAACTTACTTCATTTAATATTTTTGCATTTTCGTAGCCAGCTGTTAATCTTTCAATCTTAAAGGCTGTGTTCATGATCATCATCCTTTCATCTTTATAAGTAAATATAAGAAATACGGAATCCCGATGATTGATATAACTATCCCAACTGATAATTCAGAAGGTGCAAATACTGTTTTTGCTACAAAATCTGAAAATACTAGTAGTGCCGCTCCAATCAACGCTGCAATTGGCATACTATACCGATGTCGAGTTCCGACTAATTGCTTGGAGATATGTGGTGCAATTAAACCGATAAAGCCAATACTTCCTGATACTGAAACACAAGCACTCACCAACCCGACACTAGCAAGAATTAAATAAATCTTTTCCTTTTCTACTGCAATCCCTAAGTTTTTAATGTTCTCTTCCTCAAGTTGAAAGTAATCGAGCAAAAAAGCTTTTTTATACAGATAAATCCCCAAAATAACAATCCATGGAAGCATTACATTAATGAAAATCCAATTTGCATTATATATAGAACCAGACATCCAAAGTGCTGCCGATTCATAATCCTTTGAGTTCATTTTCAATGAAAAGTACATCGATAATGCACCAAAACCGCTATTGATTGCAATTCCAGTTAGAATTAGTCGCTGCATATCTATACGACCTTTTCTATATGCAAAGATGAAAATAATACTAGCAGCAAGAAGTCCACCAACGAATCCAAACAAGGGCATCATCATGATGGAAAGCCAACTGCTTACACCTTCACTGACAATACGGACTTGGAAGAAAAACATAAAAATGACGATCGCACTTCCAGCCCCGGCGTTGATTCCTAAAATACCAGGGTCTGCTAAGCTGTTTCTTGTGATGCCTTGTAGTACAATCCCAGCAATCCCTAGGCCAATACCAACTAATATTGCAATAATGATACGAGGTAATCGAAATTCAAAAATAACAAGATCAAAATTATCGTTTGAATCGATACGAAGGAAAGTTTTTATTATATCTATAACGGTCATATCAAAAGAACCATTCGTTAGGTGTAGGTAACTGCCTGCGAATAGTAAAAACACAAATACAATAAACATGATGGAAAAACGTTTCATTAAGCTTTTTCACCCCCATGTTTATGAATTAGGTATAGGAAAAACGGGACACCAATAAGGGCAGTTACAACTCCAATTGGTGTTTCATAAGGAAAGTTTATGTAACGACTTATTAAATCACAAAGAGACAAGAAAAACGCACCTATTAGTGCTGAACATGGAATTATAAATCGATAATCGACGCCTACCAGAAAGCGTGTAATATGCGGTATAATTAAGCCTACAAATGCAATTTTTCCAACTAAAGCAACCGCTGTCCCTGTTAAACATACGACTGCAAACATACTGATTAATTTTGTGACTCTTGTTTTCTGTCCTAAACCAATTGCAACATCTTCGCCTAAAGAAGTGATTGTAATGGCACCAGAAAAGAACATTGAAACTAACAAACCTATAACCCCTATTGGTAGTGATATCATTAACATCTCTATGTCAATGGCCTGTATTTTCGTGTTATACCAAGCGCTTACTGTTTGAGACACCTGGTAATACATAGCAATTGCTGTTGCAATACTACTTAAAAACGAACCTATAACCGTTCCAATAATGGCTAATCTGACAGGTGACAACCCGTTTCGGATAAGAGAGCCAAAACCAAAAACAAGACCAGCCCCCATGATTGAACCAACAATTGATAATAGGATCATTTGAAAATTCGATAATCCTGGTGAAAATACAATTGCAAGTGTAATAATAAATGCTGAACCATCATTAACTCCCATTAATGATGGGGATGCCAAATAGTTTCTAGTAATCCCCTGCATGATTGAGCCAGCAACTGCCAAAAAGGCACCAACTAAAATAACCGCAAGTGCTCGTGGTATTCTTCCTGTCACAATAATTTGTTGGTCAATATTTGCTGCATCAAAATGAAAAAGGGTATTCCATATTGTAATTAGGGGTATTTCCTTTGTTCCATAAATAATAGAAATCAACGTTATACCTAAAATAAATACAGGTGCTAATACAAGTAAGAGAATGCCTTTTTTATTTTCCAAAACGCCCACCTATCTCTTCTATTCTCTTCTATATAAAAAAGCTATAGCGGACAATTATATAGTCCGCCATAAACTCTTATTGAAGTAAGTTTTCTACTACTGCATCTAAAAATTTCATTTTAGACCAAGCTGTACCGCCTTGAGCAAGTGGGTCTATTGTATTTACAAAGACTTGCTCATTTTGTACTGCTGTTAAACTTGCGAATATCGGATTATTTTGCAATTCCACAAGTGCATTAGGTGCATCAGCGTTTTCTGATCCCTCAAATTGTAGGAAAATGACATCTGGGTTTACAGAAGCTAAAGTTTCCATCGTAATTTCTGCTTGGGCTTCCGCTTTTGAGATTATATCTGGAATTGGTACACCTAAATCCTCGTATAGTATAGGATTCAAATACACTCCTGTTGGGTAGATGTACATTAGTCCTCCCCGAACACGAATAACTAGAACCGTTTTATCTGCTAATTGTTCTGTTACCGATACTTTAGCAACCTCTACCTTCTTTTCATAATCTGAGATAATTTTTTCTGCTACATCTTCTTTACCAGCAATCTGTGCCAGTGCAGTTAAGTTATCCTTCCAATTTGTTGAAATATGAGAGTAAGGAAGCGTAGTTTGAATTTTATTCATTGTTGACATCGTATCCTCTCCCCATTTCGATGTACCAACAATGACATCCGGATCAAGTGATAAAATAGCTTCCGCATTTGGCGCTTTTTTATCACCTATTAACTCTGCCCCTGCTAGTTCTTCTGCTAGATAAGTAGGGATTTCATCAGCAATTTCAAGTACACCAGTTGGTTTGATACCAAGTGCTGCTGAATCTTCCATAGCTTCTAAACTTGCTGCAATAATACTAGTAGCAGGTGTTGGTATTGTGTAATCAACTCCTAAATAAGAGATTGTGCTTATACCCGGTTGGTTTGTATCTATTAAATTTTGCTCACCTAATTCTTCTGTTGAAGTTTTTTCTTCATTTGCTAACGTATCTGCCCCTCCTTCAGTTCCGCAAGCTGTTAAAGCTAAACTAAGTAATGCTACTGTTTGGAATACCAACCATTTTTTCATCCATTCACGCTCCTAATTACCATTTTGCGACTTTCAATTGATAACGATTATCATTTACGTAACAAATTCTAACAAAGCTAATAGAGAAAAGGAATGGACGAATTTCATTCAAAATATGGACTTTTGCCGATTGTTCAAATAAAAAAGCAAGCTTTCTGTTAGCTTGCTAAAAGTAAATATTATTTTCTTCAAGATACTTTTTGTACTTAGAAGGTGACATTCCGACGTGTTTTTTAAAAACTCTACTAAAGTAAAAATGATCTTGATACCCGACAAGATATGCAATGTCACCAATAGAGTAATGACCAATCCTTAATAATTCTCTTGCAACTCGTATTCGATATTCCGTTAAATATTGTATGGGACTAAGCCCTGAATGCTGTTCAAATAACTCTGAAAACCTACGTCGCTCAATGTCCAGCATTTCTGCTAATTCAGCAATTGAAATATGATCTGCGTAGTTTTCCTGAATAAATGCAATTGCTTTTGTTATAATTGGCGAATTTTTATCTTCGATATGAATTTTTGCCTGCGATATAATCTCCTTTACTAAATTAAGAAAGATAACTTTCACTTGTAATTTTGCCATATTCCCTGGCTCTGACGTAAATTTAATAAGTTTATAAATATATTCTTTAATTTTTGCCATATACTTAATATTTATTTGAAAGTCCCTATTTTTTAAACTTAATGTTCCGTTATGTAAGGTTCTATAATGAACAACAGCATATTCCAACGGCCTATCACCCGCTGTTTCAATTTTAAGGTTCATTTTAGAACCTGCATGTACAATCGTTCCCTCCCTTATCACATACCTTCTATCATTCAGATAAAAATTTGCACACCCTGAGAGTGGAATTACAATGCCTGATACACCATTTGCTGTCGTTCGATTCCCATCCGTGTGGTTCGGTAAAATTTGATTGGTTATGATGTTGACAAACTCAATTGACGAGGTTGCATAATAATCAATAATTTGGTTTAAAGAATATTCCATAGATATCTCCTATATTGACTATGATAATGATAATCATTATCATTAATTGTAACATTATGTAAGGAGGTAATACAATTGACTTTTGTCTTACATTCAAAACATACAAATTATTTGTATACCATTGATATTTTTGTGCCAGAATCAGAATGTCCAACAGAAGGTTTTCCTGTTATTTATGTTTTAGATGGTTTATCGTATTTTGATTTTGCCAAAAAGGCAATTGAGTTACAAAGTAAAAATGCAATAAAGACAAGTGTGAACCCCTCAATTGTAGTCGGTATCAATCACCAAAGAGAGACGATGCATTCAAGAAGATTTTATGATTACACTGCACCCTCTTTGGAATACACATATCCTAGACGTATGTATGGAAGAGAACCAGAAGCTGTTGGTGGTGCTATTGAATTTCACTTATTTATGGAGAAGGAACTTAAGCCACTTATTTACGATGAACTTACAGTGAATATGCGTGATGAAACACTTTTTGGACATTCACTAGGAGGGTATTATGTATTATGGAACTTATTTCATTACAGTCGAGACTTTACAAAGTATATTGCTCTTAGCCCTTCAATTTGGTGGAATGATTATGAGCTATTTGAGATGGGGGATCTATTTATTAAAAATAAAGGGACTTGTCAATCGCTATTTATTGGTGTTGGCGAATTGGAAGGCTTTATGGTAAAGGATGCCCTAATTATGTACGAAAAGTTGGCGAAAAATGGAATGAATATTGGCTTTTATGAAGCTTTAGAAGAAAATCATGCATCAGTTGTGCCTACTGTTATTAGCCGATCTTTTCGTTATGGAAATGAGTCTAAACTAGTCATTCTATAATTAACCGAGACCCTACATTGTAAGGTCTCGGTTTTTTTTCAAATCTATTCTCTTTAGATTAGAACAATAATTACCATTAGAAAGTTAAAATTTGAGCAAATTAAAATTACAAATAGCTCTCATGTTAGCTATCTATTTGGGGATATTAAAAATGCACAATTATTCGTTGGATTTGTTCTGTTACTATTTCCCTTTACAGACATCTCATTCTAACTATTTTAATATAGTAATTTCTGGATATTATGGGTTAGTTACACAAGCGGAAATTTTAAAACCAACCTATATCAAGAGGTATTTTATTATCACAGAATTTAGGTAGTGTTTGTACTCTTCTTAATATTATTACTTTTATCATTTCATTGACTATTGAATAGTCAATAAATTAAAATAATTATACTAAAATAATTTATATTTACTAGGGGGCACGCATCACATGGATAATTCCATAGTTAAACAAACAGAGAAGCATCCTCCTGGATTATATCTGTTATTCATGACAGAAATGTGGGAGCGTTTTAGTTATTACGGAATGAGAGCAATCCTCATTCTTTATCTTACTAAGTCTTTAGTAAGTGGCGGTTTAGGAATGGATGAAGGTACCGCTCTTATGTTATATGGATTCTTTACAGGAGCAGTTTATTTCACTCCTTTAATTGGTGGTTACCTTTCTGATCGATACTTAGGTCAACGGAAAGCCGTCACAATTGGCGGTATAATAATGGCGTTAGGGAATCTAGTTCTCTTTGCCCATCAAAGCTTTGCTGCCGTATATATTGGGTTAGGTTTACTTATTATTGGTAATGGGTTCTTTAAACCAAATATTTCTACCATTGTTGGTGAGTTATATGGGCCAAAAGATAAACGTCGCGATGCAGCGTTTACAATCTTCTACATGGGGATTAATACAGGTGCATTCTTCGCACCATTACTAATCGGTCTTATCACAGATAAATGGTTTGCAGTTTCAGTAAACGGGATTATTGAGTATGGTTACCGATATGGATTCCTTGCTTCTGCTATTGGGATGGTTTTTGGACAAATTCTATTTAATGCATTAGGGAACCGTTACTTAGGTGATATTGGTAAAAAACCTATTGGTAAACCGAAAGTTTCAAGTAATGGTGGAGTAGAAAAACAAAAACTAACTCAAGTTGAGAAAAACAGAACAACTGTTATTTTCATTTTAGCAGCGTTTGTAGTCTTCTTCTGGGCTGGATTTGAACAAGCAGGTGGAGCTTTAAGTATCTACACAGATAAATTTGTAGATCGTTCCATTTTCGGGTGGGAAGTACCAACATCATGGTTCCAATCAGTTAACCCATTATTCATCGTCCTATTAGCACCACTTGTCTCGATGCTCTGGGTTAAACTATCCAATTCAAAACGTGGAGATCTTGCAGTACCCACGAAAATGGGACTAGGGATGATCATGCTTGGCCTAGGGTTTATCGTACTTTTAATAGCTATTATGCAAACTGGTAGTGATGAAAGCAATATTACAACTAAAGCAAATATCATGTTCATTGTATTCACTTATCTACTCCATACAATTGGTGAATTGTTCTTATCTCCTGTTGGACTATCCTTTGTTAGTAAATACGCACCCATTAAGTTCGCGTCTTTACTAATGGCCGTTTGGATGGCAAGTTCTTTCGTGGCAAACCTTCTTGCCGGTCAATTAGGTGCCTTTACACAAAGTCTAGGATATTTCGAAGTATTCTCTGTAATTGGACTAGCTGTTATTGTCCTTGGTTTAGTTCTTCTTTCATTATCTAAGAAACTTGTGAAGATGTTAGGAGACGATGAAAAAGAAGTTGAAAAAGCTTAATATACAAGAAAGGCATGACTAGTAATAATATAGTTGTGCCTTTTTTAATGTACGAAGTGAATTCTTTAAATCTCATTGGTTTATTTATTTTTCAAGACTTCAGCAAGTTCATACAAAGATTGATATTGTTTTATTTGATAGTTGCGTCCTTCCTTCTGTAAGTATTTTTTATCACAAAATTGTGTAAGGACATGTAATAGATGTCGATAAGATACACCTAAGTAATCGCACACGGTTACGTGTTTCTCCTTATAAATTCCTTCATCAGCCGTCTGCAATATAAAATCTGCAAGCCTGTTTTCGAGTGGAAAGGCTAGACTTTGGGAATACTTTGCTGCCATATGTGTAGCTTTTACACTTAAAAACTTTGTTAACTCCCTTAGAAATTTGGCATCCTCTAATAATTGTTTACGATAGCGATGAATCGGAATTGCAAAACAAATGGTCTTCGTTGATGCTTGTATCCCCTTTGTATAATACTCGTCATTTAATAATTCCATTTCCCCAATATAATCATTGGCATTAATAAAGTTAATTAAGGATACTTTTCCATTTTGATGAGTTAAATATATTTTGGCTTTCCCTTCCATAACGTAAAATAAAAAATCCGGTCTCATGCCCTCTTGAATAATCCATTCATCTCGTCTGTATTCATGCACTTCTATAAATGCTTCAGCTTGAAAGGAGAATAAATGTGCTATTGAGTTATTTTCTAAATACAATCTTTTTTTCTCGCCTTTGTAAACTTCCATATTTCACCTCAAAAACATGAGATATCTCATATTATTTATCTTTCTTACCATGATATCATGCAATCGATAAGGAGGATCATAAATGAACACACAACGCTGGATGAGTGCACGTTTTTTTAGTTTTTTTATGACATGGGGTATTTTTCTACCTTATTGGTCAGGGTGGATGATTTATACAAAAGGAATTACAGTTTCACAAGCTAGTTTAATTATGAGTTTCGGTCTAATTGCAAGAGGCCTATCAACATTATTTGCATTTCCTTATTTATCGGGGAGATATAGCAGTAAAACACTATTAAAAGTTTCAGGGATTGGATCACTGGTTGCTGTCCTCTGTTATATTCCGGCCAATTCAATTACAAGTTTACTAATTGTAACAATTGTTTTGCACATTTTTTACCCAACTTTAATGCCTGCTTTAGATAGTGCTGCCAGTGTCCTTGTACAAAATAAACAATTACGAGACTATGGAAGAAGTCGTCAATGGGGATCTATTGGGTTTGTCTCTATTGGTATAGTTTTAACCATCTTTACAGGGCTCTTTGGAGACGAAGTAATTCTTTGGGGTCTGTTGATTGGAATCATCGGATTTGTGTACCTTTCCTTTATGAGTGCACCTGATATTTTGTCTGAAAAGCCACCAGTGGACCAAAAGCAAAAAGTAGGCCTGTTACATTTATTCCGTATTAAACATTTTGGTTTAGTACTAATTATTGTCATATTACTGCAAGCGGCACATGCTACTTATTACAATTACGGCTATATATTCCTGCAAGATATCCATGCACCGATTTACCTGATTGGTCTCATTATTAACATATCCGTAATAGCAGAAATCATATTTTTCTCCATCGCGGATAAACGCTTCAATAATCTATCAGTAGGCTCTTTGTTAACATTAGCAGCACTTGGTTCTACTGTTCGTTGGACACTTGTGTTTATCTTCCCGAATGTCATTGTTTTCTGTATCGCACAAACATTACATGCCTTTTCATTTGCTATGGGGCATTATGCATTTATGAAATATTTAATTAACAACATTCCCCAAGCCCAGATTCCGAGAGCACAAGGTATGTATTCAGCACTAGCACTTAGTTGGAGCACAGCAGTGTTTACACTTCTCGGAGGCTATTTATACGAAATTGAACCGAGATATGCCTTTATTGGGATGATTATTTGTACCATTCCGGCAATGTTCATAGCCCTTGTATATCGTAAACTAGAACTTAGAATTGAAATTCCTATCTTACAACGTTGATTCAATTTCCAACAATGCAGTTTTCCTCGGTCGACCATTCATTTATTGCATAACAAAAATATGAGGCTTAGCTATTCTAGATAGGCCTCATAAATTTTTACTATAGGATTCATAATACGTTTACTTTTAAGGTTGGACATATGATGTGCCCTTTGCATATTCAATCGAAATATACATGCCACTTTTATTACTAGCAATCTTAAATAATTAGTATCGTAATGGACAAGCTGCTCTGAAGTAAAGCTCCTCAACACAACTTTCTAACCATAACAATTTGTACATTTAATAATTCTATTCTATATAAGCAAGCACTTTATCGAATAGGATTCTCAAAGTTCCAATTAGTGTAAATTACCGCTGCAGTCACAGGACGAGTAGACGTATCTTCCGCAAAGCCTCCTATTAGATTTCCCACTCTAAATGTAGGCTCGAATAGCTGTTCTTCCTTAGCTGGTGCTGTTGGACCATCTATACCCAATTCTGTTTCATCAGTGACCACTACTTCCATTCCATTTTCCAATGTAAAACTCATTCCATCTTCACCAACTTCTGTTATAATCCCTTCGATATTAAGCATTGCTTTTGCAGCAGGAATTGAATTATCTACCACAATTCTTTCTGTTAAATCTATCGCTGCGTCGTCAGCTGTATTTGTTAAAACAATTAGAGCCACTACAGCAATTACGGCACAAGCTACTAACTACCAACCATTAATCTTATATTTTCCATAAAGAGTCTCTTTTCTTTTTCTCCATATTCCATCATCTCATTTTGCATTTTGCTCTTAAAATCTTCGGATGCAATAATCTACTTCATCACATTCTTATAAGCACTCATCATAATTAACCCCTTTCTTCAAAAATAGTTTTCAGTTTCATTCGCACCCTTCTCAGCTTTGAACCTACCGTGTTAAATCTTCATCTTTAATAGATTGGCAATCTCTGCAATCGTGTAGCCTTCGTAATAATGTAAATACACAATGACTCTATCTATTTGTTCAAGTTCAAAAATTTCAGGGAGAACAATCTGTTCTTCTTTTGCAGTAAACGTCATCTCTTCTGTTATCGGTACTGTCTTCTTGACACGAGCAGACTTAAAGTAATCTTTGCATTTATTAAACGTCACTTTGATGAGCCATGTCTTTAAATGTTCTTCATTTTCAAAGGGCTTATTCTGTCTCATCAGTGTCATGTAGACCTCTTGAACAATATCCTCCGCTTCAGACATATTTTTTGTCTGCTGCACAGCGATTCGTATTAAGTTATCGCTATAAGTTTGGACTATCTCATGAATACTAAAGCCGGCGATCGTTTTCATACCCAACCTCCTTCATTTCATAATACGATTCATACTCGTCTATTCGTGCAACAGATAATTTTTTTCATAATGATAATTTATAAAAATAGCATTACTTTTTCATTATGCGATAGTCCTTAATAAAAAGGAGAGAACTCATCAGTTAAATAAATTCTCCCTCCCTAAACGAAGCTTTTGAGAATTTGCTTTATGACCGATAACTCTTTTGGAATTTCAAAAGTAGGGATTCATTAACAAGTCTCGAATAAAATGGACTATGGGGTTTTAAGGAATTTGAATTGTGGAGGGAGGAAATTAAGTTGGGCAATTTACTGGAGATTTTTGGGGCTTCTGTTGTGCTATTGTCTGTTATAATGCAGTTCATCATATCAAACAATGATAATTGGAATAAAAAGAAGAAGTATAATATCAGTATATGTATGTTTCTAGGGTTATTTATTTTAAACATTGGCACACATATCATTATAGGATATATTCCGCATTTGCCGATAAATGGGGTTGTATTGATTTTTCTTATTGCTTGGTCTGTAGTAATATCGGTTATTGCAGCCGTTTTGCAAATTATTACAGCTGTTGCCGTTTGGTTGTTTAAAAGACAAAAGGATAAGAAACACAATAATGACATCAACTAAGGCAAAGGAAAAACACAAGTTGGATATTCAGAACAACTAATGGATGAAAGTGACTAAATATGCAGATAATATTATGCTTTTAAGGTATAATGAACTAAAGAATATACATAAGAGGTAGTCTAATGAGAATACAATATAATCAAGGTTTATTTACACATAATCGCTATAAATATACGAACACTGAACTGAATAAAACATTAAATAATTTATCATCCGGCTACCAAATTAACCAAGCCGCCGATGATGCAGCAGGACTAGGCATTAGTGAAAAAATGCGCGCACAAATTCATGGACTAAACCAAGCCGGTGAGAATATTCAAGATGGCCTGTCATTACTAAATACAGCTGATGGAGCCATAGCAAATATCCTCGATCCTAATCTACAGCGAATTAGAGAGCTTGCTATACAAGCTGCAAATGATACTTTAACCGATGATGATAGACTAAAAATACAACAAGAAGTCGACCAAATCATAAAAGGTATAAATGATATTGCGACAAATACCGAGTTTAATGGAATGGCTTTACTTGCAGGAACTGAGGATGGCAATGGCAATAATGTATCATCTGATTCCTTAATTCAATATGTTCAACAAATTACAACAAGTGGCGGAGTAACAGATACATACTCTACCGGTGGAAATGATTATGCAAGTGCAATTATCGATTTTAGTAATATTACTTCACCGAACGATGTAGCTAAGCTAGATGGGAAAGGTGTTTACTATACTTGCTGTACTTGTAATAAAGCGTATAGTATTAAATTTGTAAATGGTAATCCAGATACATCAAGATTAAATGCGTTTAACCCAGTAATGGAAGTTGATTTGAGTTCCATTACAGATGGAACCGATTTAGCAAATAAAATTCTTGAAACAGCTTATGGACAACCTGGATTTGTATATGATCCGGATACCCCTAATACACCAGCTACTGCAACAAGTTTTGTAGACCATTATTCACAATTAGCAGTAGATGGTGGAAAATTATATTTGTATGATAATAGATCCCTATATTCTAGCAATAGTTTTGTTTGGCCAAACAGCAATGGTAGCGGTGTTTTTGAGTTGAATGTTTATGGTGAAGGCGAAGCTGAAGAAGATTTATTTTTACATTTGAAGATACAGATGGGAAGTAATGAAGGACAAAATGTTACAGTCTCCATACCTAATGTAACGGTGGATAAATTAAAAATTACCCCCCTTCCTGTGAACTCACAAGAAAGTGCAAATTCAGCCATTAGTAAAGTCGATTTTGCAATAATGAAGGCATCAAATGCACGTTCAACTATTGGAGCTTATCAAAATAAATTTGAGTATGCATATAACAATGTGAAAAATAGTGAAGAAAACTTATCTAAAGCCGAATCACAAATTCGTGACGTGGACATGGCAAAAGAGATGTCTAAATTACAAAAAGATCAAATATTATTACAATCCTCACAATCTATGTTGGCACAAATAAACCAAATGAGCCAAGGGATTCTAGAATTATTAGGTTAATACTTAAATTACAACAGCACCAAACCAATTAGAGACTAGTGCTGTTGTTTTTTTAAATCGTACCTACAAATGATACGATTCTCCTTAAAGTAGCTAAGTGTGGGTTTTCTATCCTCACTCAAATCTCACATCATTTGAATAAATCTCCATCTGTCCCCAATTTAAAATTTGAATATTATCTCCATCTCGATGAATTGTCCCCTCTTCATTCCATCCCTTTAATATTCGGTTTAAGTGCCTTTTGGTTGTACCAATTAGTGAAGCTACCTCATCTAATTTATTTGAAATGATATATTCACTATTTGATTTAGTAGATGCGATTGTACAATAATAGGCAGCTAATCTCACTGAAACTGGAGACAATGCATTTACTCTCGATGAGATTGTACAAGTCTTCAATTTGTAAGCTAACTCTTTTAACAATAGTTGTGTAAATCCAACATTGTTTTTCAAATAATGATTATAAATAACAAGTGGTACAAAGATAAATTCACAAACTTCAGCAGCAATACAATTTGATTGAATTGTACATTGTTCAAAAATTTCAATGTCCCCTAATATGGCTGGCTTTTTACTATATCTTAATAATAGTTCTTTACCGGTAATTTCAATACTTGAAACATAATATTTTCCTTCAATTAGGAAATACAAACCATCGATTTCATCACCTGTTTTTAAAATATACTCATTCGTTTGATAGATTCTATATTGAAGCTGCTCCAACACATCATTTGGAAATGTATATGTATAAAGTTGGCTAAATTTCTCTAAATTCAACTGAGGACACCTGTCCTTTCGAAAACAATTTATACTTATTATACTCATTGTAGGAGGCGAATCGAATGAACTTTGTATTTGATATTGATGGTACACTTTGCTTTGACGGAAAAACAATTGACATTTCAATTATTGAAGCTTTAAACGAACTTTCTACATTTGGACATGAAATCATTTTTGCTTCAGCCCGTCCAATTCGTGATTTAGTTCCTGTTCTACCACCCCACCTGAAAAAGGGAAAATTAGTTGGCGGAAATGGGTGTTTCATTTCTGACAATGAAGGTATTAAAGCAAATCATTTTGTATCTGAATTAATGGAACAGTTACACATCATTATTCAAAATCATCAGCTTACTTATTTAGCAGATGGTGAATGGGACTATGCCTTTACCGGAAGCACTGATCATCCCATATATAAAAATATAAATCATAGCACTGCAAAAAACTACCCAATTATGGAACTACAAAAAATATGTAAATTAGTATTGTTCAAGCCGTCACCTACTGTTATTGAAGAACTCCAGCAATTGCCTGTTTGCATCACGAGTTATAAACATGAGGATGCCATTGATATAAGTCCCTTAGGTATTAATAAAGTATATGGCCTTGAACAACTACAAGTAAAAGAATTTATTGCATTTGGGAATGACAGCAACGATCAATGCTTATTTGAAAATGCACGATATAGTGTTTGCGTAGGTGATAATGAAGTACATAAATATGCTTCTATAAAAATTTCTAAGGACGATGTCGCAGAAACAATTGTTGAACTTAAAAATAGTTGCTTCTAATAGAAAAAGGAACCTATGGCCATTGATCTAACAATGCTATAGATTCCTTTTATACCTTATTTACATATGGTACAGCTTACCGTAATGTATCTAAATGAGGTTTTCTTGAATATAAAGATTTCTAAAATCAAAGCACCCATTTGTTGACAATACAAATACTAAAAACTATCCACTTCCATTTTAATATATATTCTATCCTTACTTAGGTAACCATCAAAATGGTAAGCGGAGAATATTCCGTTATTTGCTGAATGAAGCATGTTTCGGGGGAAATAAAGGAGATTTTTCCGATTACAAAAGCCAAAACCCCCCATTTTTAAGTTTTCCGCGTTAATAGGGGTATTTTCTCCGTCTATTTTGGTCCTTTTCTATATTATTTACAAAATAAATGGAATTTTTCCGTCTATTTATCAGAAAGGATGCTTAACCTCATCCCCCAACCAAGGAAAGGAATTTAACTAAAACCACCCTTATTTATGGTACGGTTCGCCTCTTATCACATCGTAAATAGCGAAAAAAAAAGATTCTAATGAAACTCCACTCCCCCTAATTAATACTATTTAAGATCAAGACGTTTTAAGTATTTTTTCATTTCAGCATCCATGGAGTAATTTGTAAAGAATATCCTTGTTCTACTAATCTGCCCCTTAGTACACTAAGTTCATCAAAAAAGGCACTTCCCCTTCTTAAAGAAAAGCACCCCTTTAGTTTAAGTACATTTAATCACATACTATAACGCTACTTTATTTTTAGTGCTGTTTATCCTTTAAGAACTTCACTGTTAGTATTTCTCGATCTTTATTTTCATTTTTATTTTTTCTTCGCTAGTTGTTTCTGTTTCAGAAACATTTTTAATAGAATCTTCAACTATTTGTTGAATTAATGTACCATCAATATTTGCATCCTTCGGGAAACCTACTGAAACTGTAAATTCATCAGTACCACCACTTAACATTATTGCTAGTGATTCACTTTCAAGTTCCGTTTGCTCTGTAATAGATACTATTATTTCATTTTGTAATTCAGAAAATAAAGTTTCCTGAGAAACTACTACTTCCTGCTCGCTTTCTAATACCTCGGTTGCATTACATCCAACTAACAAGATTGAACAAAATACAATTCCTGAAATTATGGCCTTTTTCATCATTTCTAAATTCCCCTTTCAAAAATAAATTGCACTTCCACAACAGTTTAATATTGGTCTGTTGTTGCTCCTAATGTAGCGCCGCGAATCATAGATTCATCACTAAACTTTATTAAATCACTTGGTTTTCCTGTAACTATCACACCAATGATTTTTAGGTTCTGAGGTTCTAGTTTTATTTCGCCCTGTTTAGTTATGTTAGTTATAATTCTCTCTGCATCTTCTTGATAATCACCACCATCTTCCTTTACCCTTTCTAAGATGGATATAAAGTTAGAGGCAGAATAGGTTTCTGCATTTCGGTTATATGAAAAGCCATACGCTTGAAAACCATGGATTGTAGCGTCTCGGAAATTCTTATCTTTGTTAAAATTATTATCATTTTCTATTTGATCTTTACTAAACGTATCTACCCAATACCATGCTAATTGTTCTTTAAATACCTCATTTACTTCCTCAATGGAGTAACCATCATCAAACGAAAAAGCCATTTCTACAACTGTGTTATCATCAATCACATTAAGTAACTTTCTATCATCAAATATTTGCTTATAATTTACTTGTGGATGAAAAAATTCAACGACTCTTTCTCCTTCATAATACATAGGAATTCGCTCATCATCTGAGTATCCTATGCCAGAAGGACCATTATTTGGAATAAGTCGAGACGAACCGAAAATAGTAAAAACTTTTTCCTGTTCCCCCCATGGAATTGGTACTCCTCCAACAATTTTTACTAACTTCGTTTTTGCTGTTGCAGAAGTTAATGAATAATTAAATATGCCACCTCGCTCTTCGATGTTGGCGCCCATAATATTGTTCCAAGCCGAATCCAAGTCGGTCTCCTTTTCCATTTTTATTTTCATTACCGTATTGCCAATAAAAAATAGCCCAAATAATACTATGACACTAATAACTAATGAAATAAGCACCATTCTTATCATGGAACGTTTTTTTGCTTTTTTTACCAATCCTTCAAATTCAAGATCTTTAGGAAAAAACTCATATTCCTTTTTCATTTTCATACCTCCTATACTGTTCTATAAATTCCTTTCTTGCCCTATAGAGAGTAGTCTTAACAGACCCTTCTTTCATGCTATACAGTTCTGCTATCTCATATATTTTTAATCCCGTACTATATTTCAGAAGAAGCAATTGCCTGTATTTCGGTTTTAATTTAGTTAAGATTTCATGAATATCTCTTTCTTGTTCACTTTGCATGAGGACTTTTTCAGGTGTTTCTTCCTCAAATATTTCTTGTACATTGAATTTCAATAATATATCTTTTCGTCTAGTTTTCTTACGAGACATATCATAATATTGATTTACTGCTACTCTAAATAGCCAACCTTGGATATTATCAATCTGGAATGAGTCTATGTATTGTAAAAACTTATACGCAGTATCTTGGATAATATCTTCTGCATCTTCCTTTGAAGCACCCATTTTTATTAGGTAGGAGTAAACAAATTTTAGTATCTCATTTAATTTTTTCCCCATCATGGAATCATTCATTTCAAACCTCCCACCTTTAAAACGTTTCAATAATAAAAAGGTTAACAAAAAAATCGCAAACTTAGGTTCTTATTTCTCTTTAACATATACTTTAGTTGAGAAATAAAAAAGAACTTGGCAAGAAAGTTTTCGCTTCTCGCCAAATTCATTAGAAAATATATGATTACATTTAATTAATCTTCGACAGCCAATGACTATTTATAGTTAGTTCACCCCTTTGCTTTACCATCATTTGTGATACGGTTCACCCTTCATAATTCGAAAACTTCGATAAATCTGCTCAACTAACACTAGTTTCATTAGTTGATGTGGTAAGGTCATTCGCCCAAAGCTTACTTTCTCGTTTGCTCGTTTAAGAACATCTTCATGAAGACCAAGTGAGCCTCCAATTACAAATGTCACTTTACTTGTCCCATATGTCATCAGTGACTCCATATCTGCTGCCATTTCTTCAGAGGTTTTCATCTTTCCTTCTATTGCTAGTGCAATTACATGCATTCCATCATTTATTTTGGATAAGATGCGTTCCCCTTCTTTCTTTTTCACCAAGTCCATTTCGGCATCACTTAACTGTTCGGGTGCTTTTTCGTCCGGTACTTCTATTAAATCAATCTTTGCATAGGCACCAAGACGCTTCACATATTCATCAATCCCCATCTTTAAATACTTCTCTTTTAACTTTCCTACCGAAATGACAGTGATATTCACAACTTATCCACCTTTACAATTCATTAATAATGTTCGCACCATAAGTTGGTAATAAACAGGTATATATATCCTATGAATTCCAAAATTCCTTAAAATATGGCTTTGTGTCTCTCTATATGGTTATTTTTCTTCTTATGCACACCTTATTAACATTTACATTTTGTTTACAAACAATTTATCCACAAAGTTATACACATTACTCACAGCTAAATTCAATATATTGTGTAAAGTTATTTACTTGATACAATATATGTTGCAGCTTCTTCGCAGTAAGAACATTTTGTGGATAACTTTTGTTCTTCCTCCACTTTGTTCATTATAGGATATTCCTTTGTTTCAGCAACAAACATATCTAATGCATGATTTATATGGTCTTCGCAGCTATACTTTTCCATTTTCTTTTATCTCCTTCTATTAAATATTTCCACAAAGTTATTCACATTTGTTAGTACGTTATCCACAAACCATTGTAACAAACAAAAAAAGAGTAGGAAAGTAAAGGCTTTACTTTCCTACCTATTGTGCAAAACTTAAATACATTTAAAGCAGTTATCCACAAATATCCACAAACACGCTGAATATATTTTATATAACTTACGAGCAAATTTGTATTAATAATTAGACATTAGTACCTTCAGTTAATTTTAACTCTAATTCAACTATTTTACCTTGCCTATAAACCTTCATGCTCAATGTGTCACCAACTTCTGTTTCATTATATAGATGTTGACGTAAATCAATTGAGTTTTCGATTTTTTCTCCATCCATCTCTATAACAACATCATATTGTTGCACGCCTGCACGATCTGCAGGTGATCCTTGAACAACTTCTGATATTACTACTCCTGTTGTTACTTCTTCAGGTAAACGAAGTGTTTGCTGTTGATAAAATGCTGGTACTTCTGTTAAGTCTAGTAGACCAATACCTAATGTCGGTCTACGAACTTCACCATTTCTTTCTAGCTCTTCGATTACTGGGATGACCGTATTAATTGGAATTGCAAAGCCTAATCCTTCAACAGTCGATTCTGCAATTTTCATTGAATTGATTCCAATTAAATCTCCTACAATATTCACTAAAGCACCACCACTGTTACCAGGATTGATGGCTGCATCTGTTTGTAATACTTCTGTTTCCCAATCTTGCGTTCCATCAGCGTTTAAATCAACTGGTACCGCCCGATCTGTACCTGAAATAACACCTGTTGTTACTGATCCATAGAAATCAAGACCAAGCGGGTTGCCAATAGCAATAACTGTTTCTCCTTGTTTCAAAACGTCAGAGTCCCCAAATTGGGCAACTGTCTTCACATTTTCACTGCTGATTGACACCACTGCTAAGTCAGTCCATATATCGCTTCCGACTAAAGTTGCTTCTTCCTTCGTACCATCAGTAAGGGTTACCTCTAATTGTTTAGCTCCTTCTACAACATGGTAGTTTGTTATAACAAATGCTTGGTCATTTTCAATTTTATAAATTACACCAGAACCACTACCAGCTTCTTGTGTCATGGAACGTTGATTCCAAAAGTCTGTCACTTCTTGAATATTGGTTATACCAACAACAGCATCTGACACCTTATCAACAGCTTTTGTAATATCCGTTGTTACCTCCGTTGCTGTTTGGTCTATTGTTGTTTGTTCTTGAGTAATAGTATTTGCAGAGCTGCTTGGAAGTTGTCCAACCATAGAAGGTAGTAGTAACCACATAACGAGTGCACCAACGATCACACCTGCCAAACCACTTACAAAATATCCTCCCTTATTCCCACCTTTTTGTTTCGCTCTTCGTTTATTTTCCTCTTCTTCCTCGCGCCTTAACCTTTCTTGGAGTGGTGAAATATTTGATGAATATGGTTCATTTGTTTGTTGAGCATCCAGGGGATTATTTAAATCGTTGTTTCGATTTTCATCATCGTAATAACTCATATTTAATCATCCTTCCTTTCTTCTGTCATTATGATACAAACCGAACATTAAAATTACATGAAAATGAAATAAAATGATAATAAAAAAGAACTTTGCCAAATAACACAATTAGCAAAGTTCTCACGGTATTTATTTCATTAAACATTCACTAACAAAGTTGGTTCTTCAGCATCTGTATCATGTAAATGTACAAATTCACCTGCAAGTATGCCACACGATTGCAAAGTTTGAGATACACTCATCCGCGCTAAATCCTTCATATTATTATCTTTACTTAAATGAGAAAGGTAGATTTGTGTAGGCTTTTCATAGACCACTTCACTCATCGCAATTGCGGCATCTTCGTTGGATACATGGCCAACATCGCTCAAAATACGGCGTTTTATTGACCATGGATATCGTCCCATTTGAAGCATCCCAATATCATGATTACTTTCAAATACATAAGAATCTGCACCACGGATAATGCCTTTCATACGATCGCTAACATATCCAGTATCTGTAATGACTACTAACTTTCGATTATTTTCATGAAACACATAAAACATGGGATCTGCTGCATCATGTGACACCGCGAATGATTCAATACTTAAAGAACCAAAGGATTGGACAGTTTCCATGTTAAACAAGAAACGTTGTTCATCAGGAATATTGCCTACAAGTCCATCCATCGCTGACCAAGTTTTTTCATTTGCAAAGACTGGTAATTTATATTTACGAGCAACCACACCAAGCCCTTTAATATGGTCACTATGTTCATGAGTGACAAGAATACCTGATAACTTACTCATATCGCGATCAATTTTAGCAAAAAGTTGCTCCATTTTTTTACCGCTTAAACCTGCATCTACTAAAAATGCATGTTCATCACTTTCCACATATATTGCATTTCCAGTACTACCGCTTGCTAAAACACTAAATCGCATACTATTACTCCCTATTCATCTTCATCTTCTACATTTTTTTGTTCTAATTGCACATCAATTATTAGTCCTTCAACCGCATTTACAAAGTATTCTTCTTCAATCCCATCCGCAGTTGTCACTCTTATTTCCCAAGTTGGAACGAAAACTTGCGTTTGGGTTAATTGAACTAAGGTTGAATAACCTAGTTTTACTTGTGTAATTTGTGAACCAGGTTTTAGTAAACCATTCGCATAAAGAACTTGTATTACTTGTATAGGAGTCCAAAGGCTCTCTTGCTCTTCAAATTCCTCTAAATTTTCTAATAGTGTTTGTTCATACATATAGACTTCGTTTTCATTATTCCAATATAACTTGACCATTCCATTTATATTGTAATAGATGGTACGTTCGTCAACACGTTGAAAAAACGTTGCTGTCCGGTTTTCTAAATCCACATTCCATAATGTATAGTTCGAGCCTTCAACTACATACGTTTGTAAAAATTCAACGTAACTTGTTGTATCTTCTATATCCCTTAATGGTACTGGCTTGTTCATTGTTGCAATGATTTTCGACTCATTTTCTATGGAAATATCTTGATTATTTAAAGATGGAAAATTTTCTTCATCTAACGTTTTCACACTACCGGAAAAGTATGGGGCATTCTCTATTTCAGGTAGAGTACTGTAGGTGATTTGATCGTCACTTAACCGCGCCTCTATCGTTTTCTCTCCTAATACTTCAACTTTTTGTGCCTCAGTTAGGCGATTTAAGTAGAGTGAATATAGAAAAATATCTAATATGAGGAATACTATGATGAATATCGACTTCGATTTACTCCAATCCATATTCATCCCCCTTTAACAGTTCCGTTGTGAGTCGAATCCAAGAACCGTTGATGATAGCAAACCAGCTTGGTTCAAAAGTATAAATCAAATCATTCTCTTTTTTCAGGTAATACCCTATATATAATTCATCGATATTTTCTAAGTCTAGTGTTTTCGATTGTTCAATACTATTGACTGTATCAATACCCGATGGTAGTTGCGATACATTCTTTTCCGTAGATATATCCATATCCAAATTATAATAAGGTCTACGGTAACGGAATATCTGATTATCTCCCCATGTTGTCGTTATTTTCGTTAACGTAATACTACTAAACACAGGTAATCCTCGTAGATAAAGTTGATATTCAACAATATGCCTTGTAGGGTTAATATTTTTATAACGGTAATCCCCTGTAAAACCACCATGTTCATTAACAAAATCAAAGCTATCCTGTAATAATTTGGAGGTCTGTACTTCCCCAAAGCTTTCAGAAGTAGGGTACACATAGTTAAATGTTTTACTGCCTTTATCAACGGTCATGAGTGACATCCCGTCGATATACTTTTCTGTTGAGGAACTATCAATAATACGTTTTACGATACTTGGTTCGATAAATAATATATCTTTAAATGTATCAGGGGGTATTTCGTCAATATAATACGTATAATTATATAGTTCAAATTGATTTTCAGGTACATAGAGTGATAGTTCATCTTCACGTACGATTTCATGATAAATTCTTAAGTTTTGTGTTGGTTCAATAATTGTTCCTAAAAATTGCTGTTCATTCATCGTAATTTCAGTACTATAAAGCGTATCATTTTCATTACTAATAAAATAAATGGTAATACTACCTGCAGATAAATTATTCCAATCAATAATTAGACGATTGAATGAAATTTCGGGTACAGTTTGTCCAGAAAGTAACATCATAGAGTTCATTAAACTAAGTGGTACCTCAGATTCATAGAAAAGGGTGATTCTCTTATCATAATTTATTAAGTTATTGATTTTTTGTTCAGTTAAGTTACTTTGGACAAATTTAAATTCAGTTGCATTCCAGTTCGCTATTTTTGAAATGATCTCATCGATTTCGCTAGAAGTTAACGTTCCACGCAAGGTATTCTCTTCACTAAATAGGATTCTATAAGGTTTAATAACTTCATTTATCGTTTTTTCAGGGCCGACAGTTATCTGTTCAACAGCTGCTTCATCAATAGTTTGTAAGTTCGGCGTATAGCTCCAAATTGAAAAAGTAAGTACCAGGCTAAGAATCACAAGGATAGTCAATATTATTGATTTTGTGAGTTCAATATATTTCAATCCCATTCACCTGCCTCGTCAAGTTCAAATGGCAATGTGAAGAATATAGTTGTGCCTACACCTTCCTCACTTTCTGCCCATATTTTTCCTCCGTGTGCTTCAATCATTTCCTTTGCAATGGCTAGCCCTAATCCCGTTCCGCCCATCGCACGAGACCTTGCTCGATCTACACGATAGAACCGGTCAAAAATTCGTCCTACATTTTCTTTTGGAATTCCCATACCATCATCGGATATCATCACTTTTAATAGATCTTCTTGTACTGTCACGCCAAAACGAATATTCCCTCCATCAGGAGAATATTTCAATGCATTTGAAATAATATTATCAATCACTTGCGTTAACTTATCTGTATCAATTTCTACAAAATAGGACGTTTCAGGTAAATACCTTTTAAATTCAACGTTTCGCGACTTAGACATTTCAAAACGATCTATTATTCGATTAAAGAATCCATTAAACTCAACAACTTCTTTATTCAGCTGATAGTCTTTGCTATCCATTTTAGATAATTGTAGTAAGTCATTCACTAGACGAATCATTCGCTCAGTTTCTGTTTGTGTAACATTTAAAAACGTTGGTGCAATATTTTCATCTCGCCATGCACCATCGGCTAAAGCTTCTAAATAGCTTCGCATTGTTGTTAATGGTGTCCTTAACTCATGAGACACGTTCGCAACAAACTCACGTCTTTCCGTCTCGATTTTTTCCTGTTCTGTAATATCATGCAATACAGTGATTAGTCCATTTACAAAACCTGTTTCCTTTTGGATAACTGAAAAGTTAGCACGTAAAATAAATCGATTTTCAATCGTACTAAAATCTAGGTTAATAGAATCATTCATATTTAGTAAATCTTCAAAACTATAGTCTTGGTTGACCCCAAGGACAGCAGCAATCGGACGGTTTAATGTAGCCTCACGGGATATTTTAAGAAAGCTAAGAGCTGGATCATTAATTAATATGACTTTTCCTTTTCTATCTGTTGCTATTACCCCATCGGTCATATTACTTAACACAGATGCAAGCTTTCTTCTTTCTGCTTCAGTGGTTGATTGTGCTTCTTGGAGACGGTTCGTTAAATGATTAAAAGCAATCGCCAACTGTCCAATTTCATCGTTCCCGAAAACTCTAACTTTTCTTGAGAAATTCCCTCTGGACATTGCTTGGGCTTGCTTCCTCATATCCGAAATTGGACGCGTAATTGTTCTTGCTATTAAGATCCCTAGAATAATTGTTATTACTAAAGACATTGCTGTACCAACTGCAAAAATTCGGTTAATTTCGTTTACTTGATCAAATACATTTTCAATATTCGATTCAATATAGACAGAACCAATAATTTCACCGTTTGGCCCTACTGTATCAAACACAGGTGTAGCTAATACCCACACCCGATTTTGTGTTTCAGAATCAATTGCTATTTTATCGATATACGTTTGTGCAGCAATCGATTGGTTCAAAATATCATAATTTGTTCTTTGTCCAATTAGAGATAGGTTATCCGGATCAGATGTTGCTAAAACTCTATTTCGTTGATCTAATACGCGAATTTCATTTATATCTCCAGTAGCAAACTCACGTAATATTAAACTTAAACTTAGTTCAATTGTGGGATCTTGCTCATTTCTATCCTTCAGTATTTCTTCTCTAATACTATATTGAACAAGATCTATCCTCTGAAATATTGATTGTTGGAAATTGGTTTTTAAGTTCTCTTCTAACTCTTTAGAGAAATATAATCCAATTATTTGTAACGCAATTATAATTAATAATACGTAAATTAAAACTAGTTTAACGTGTATAGAATTGAAGAAACTAACTTTATGCATTTAATTTACTCCTGTTCAGGATTTCGCAAATAATAACCTACGCCTCGGCGAGTAACAATCCAATTCGGATGACTTGGATTATCCTCTATTTTTTCACGAAGACGGCGGATTGTAACGTCAACTGTACGTACATCTCCGAAATAGTCATAACCCCATACAGTTTGTAATAAATGCTCACGTGTCATGACTTGACCAATATGTTTTGCTAAATAGTGAATTAATTCAAACTCACGGTGAGTTAATTCAATCGCTTCCCCTCGTTTTAAAACTAAATATGCTTCTGGTTGGATGACTAATGAACCTACAATGATGTCATTGGATTCTTCTTTTGCATCTTCAACATTTGCATTCACTTGTAAACGTCGCATATTTGCTTTTACACGAGCTATCAATTCACGTGTACTAAATGGTTTTGTTACATAATCATCTGCTCCCATTTCAAGACCTAAAACTTTATCAATTTCAGAACCTTTCGCTGTTAGCATAATAATTGGGAAATCATATTTCTTTCTTACTTCTCGACATACTTCCATTCCATCTCTTTTGGGTAGCATAATATCTAATAGCATTAAATCCGGTTGTGATTCTTCAATCTTTTCTAACGCTTCGTCTCCATCATAGGCACAGATTACCTGATAACCTTCTTTAATTAGATTGAACTGTAAAATGTCTGCAATAGGCTTCTCATCATCGACAACTAGAATTGTTTTTGTCATTGTATACATCTCCTTTACATCTTTTTATCTATAGTCTCTATCTTAATGTTAACTTTTTCATCTTGTTTGTAAGGGAATAATAAAAATTTCTACCTCAATCATTATAACAAACAATGGGGTGATATTTTCTGGGAAATAATTGACCCCCATCCATATAAGAAGGAACTGAAATTTAACACTATCTTATCATTTCTCTTATGTAGAGATAAATTGATAACCTCTTATAATACCCGAAAAAAATTTACTCTTTCCCCCTATAATAAAAAGACAGCCCTAACCGATGGACTGTCTAAAAATAATCATTATTAAAAATAAGCAAGGGGATTGATTATAGAGCCATATTTGTGAATTTCAAAGTGTAAATGTGTACCAGTAGAATTACCAGTTGACCCCATAATACCAATTACTGAACCTTTTGGTACAACTTGTCCAACATTTACTTCTATACTGGATAAATGTGCATATAATGTTTCATAGCCGTTATTATGGTTGATGATAATTCGGTTCCCATATGTACCATCCCAACCAGCAGCCGTAACTACACCATTATCCGCAGCTTTAATATCATAGCTAGAAGGTCCAGCAATATCGATTCCTCGGTGGTATCCACCCCATCGAGTTCCCATTTGACTTGAAATATATCCACCAACAGTTGGCCATGAAAAATCACCTGTACCACGAGAAGAAACTACTTTAGTTCCTATTTTCACGATATGATCGACAGGATCTTCAAGAACGACTTCATTTGTAACCACTTTCTCTGTTGCTTCACCATTTACTTGTGTAATTAAGTACGTAACTTCTTTTTTCCCAAATGAGCCTTCTTGTTCAACTATTTGTTCACCTTTATACATTGTTTCGTCTTGTTTGATAATTTTCTCATAGTCTATTTTTTCTCTTTTTAGCTTTTCCTGCACAACTTGTACATTTACTAATGGCTTTTCAACTGTTACATTGATTTGTTGATCAATTTGTAATACTGAGTTTTCGTTTAAATTAGGGTTAAGTTTTAGTAACTCTGAAGTAGATAAATCATGTTCATAGGCAATCGAACTTAGCACGTCTCCTGGCTTAACTGTATATAACTCTTTCTCTAAAGTACCAGTTTGTAAAAACTGTACCGCCTCTTTTGGCGTTAATATTTCAGAGGGAGCCACTTTTGCTTCAGTACCAGAAACATCTTCTAGAGTTATACTAAGTATTCTCGTCTCATTTACTTCTAACTCAGGTAGTGAATCATTAGATTTTTTATTTTCTAGACTATTTAGTTGTTCTTCTGTAATATATTCAAGTTTTAATAAACGAATTGTTTCTTCGAAATCGTTTGAATCTTTCAAATAAACGATAGGTTTACCGCTAACATTCAAAGCGTATGCATCTGCTTTAGCAACTAATTTTTTACTTAATATAGATAATACTTCTGCATCTTTCGTTTCGTATGAGAATACTTGTTCAGGAATCATTGAAATACTTGAATCAGCATCGACAGCAAAATCTTCAAACTCATTTTTCGCTTCTTCTTCTTTTACCTCAATAATTTCTTCTACAGCATCTACATTTGAAACGGCACCAATATAATTATCACCCATATAGATATGGTATATCTTGTCGATAGAACCCTTATCTTCTGATCCTTTAGCGAAAACCAAATTAAATGTTACGCTCGATATTATGATGGCACTTATTGCAGCAGTTTTTAACATGCCCTTATGATTTTGAAAAAGACTAAATGATTGTTGCTTTGTAAAGTCTCTTTTATTGTTCCATTTCGAACTCATAATGAAGCCCCTTCCAAAGACCGTGTATATCTAAAAAGGATATTTCTTCCATGAATAATTTCTCACTACTAAACTGTATCATATTCCTCATTTCCATGGAACTGTTTAAGCCTTTTGTAATAAAAATGTATTAATTGCCTACTTTTTGTTACAAAACCTAAGTAAAAACTCCTTAAAACCTTATTATGGAAACTACTTTTATTAATCATTATCAAAATATAAGATATTTATACATATTTCTTGTTATTTTTTAATATAGGATTATTTATATTATATAAATGATTCATATTTACTTAATCTTATTGAATGGAGTTAATACTAACCTTTTTAATAATCTAAAAGGGGCGATAAATTATTAATTTTTTCGGATAATTATAAACTTCACAACTTCCCTATTAAAAGGTAAGATTAAATTATAGAAAAGTTATATGATTTGGGGGATTTTATGGCTCATAATGTTATACATACTTCAAAGCTAACCTTTAGGCAAATAATTTATCGGATTGTCATGGTTATTCTTGGCTCATTAATATTTGCATCAGGATTAGAGTTATTATTAGTTCCAAACAACGTGATGGACGGTGGAATTGTCGGAATTTCCATTATTTTATCTCATTTTTCAAATCTTCCTATTGGATTATTTATCTTCACCTTGAACCTTCCTTTTATCTTCTTAGGGTATAAACAAATTGGGAAAACCTTTGCTTTAACGACAACATTAGGAATTACCATCCTTTCGCTTGCAACTGTATTATTACACCATTTTGAACCATTTACACAAGATTTATTATTGGCTACCGTATTCGGTGGTATATTATTAGGAATTGGTGTAGGACTTGTTATACGATATGGTGGATGTTTAGATGGCACCGAAGTAATGGCCATTCTGTTTAATAAAAAAACACCATTTTCTGTTGGTGAAATTATCTTATTTATTAACGTGATTATTTTTACTATTGCTGGATTTGTCTTTACATGGGAGCAAGCAATGTACTCTGTTGTTGCCTATTATATTGCATCAAAGATGATTGATGTTGTTGTATTAGGTATGGAAGAGTCAAAATCTGTTTATGTCATTAGTGATTATATAGAGGATATTGGGCAAGCCATCATGGATCGTCTAGGTCGTGGTGTTACATACTTACATGGGGAAGGCGCATATACGGGCAACAATAAGAAGGTCATATTCTGTGTCATTACACGTTTAGAAGAATCAAAAATGAAAGAAATTGTGCGAAGTATTGACCAACAAGCATTTCTTGCAATTGGTAATATAAGTGAGGTTCGTGGTGGAAGATTTAAAAAGAAAGATATACATTAAAAGCGTCTCTATTTTACGAGACGCTTTTTATTTTTGTTACGTAGCGAAATTATTAGTAATACTATCACTGAGAGAATCGATAATAGTAAACATTGTTTAAAGAATGGCGGCGAATAAATAAGTTCAATATTATTTTCCCCTTTCACTAAAGGAATGCCGATAAATGAATAATTAACTTTTTCAGTTTTCGAATCTTTGCCATTTATTTTAAGCTCCCATCCAGGTTCAAATGGTATAGGTGTTATTACCATCTCGTTGTCCGAATTTGCAATAACACTTCCCATTACCTTATCATTGTCCCACTTAATATTGGCTTCTTTACTTTGTTTTAAAGCATTATTTAATGTTTCATAATTTTCCTCGTATACTTCAATATTACTTACCCTATAATTGCCTTTCGGTAAGCGAATTGAAATTTTATCGGCAGCTTCTACTCTTACGGTTAAATCGTTAATATTTGTTCTGTAAATTGAATTAGTAGATTTTCGGACTGTTTTGTATTCATTCACAGTTAAGAAGAAATTTTCCCTCTTCTTAACCCCTTCGATGGTAAATGACACATAGAAATCTTTTACCTTATCATTTGAAGCTGTTACAAATAGATCTATCCCACCTTTATTCCCATTTACTTTTAATAACTCGTCTTCCATTTCGGCATTGTAAAGTTGAATTTTTACAAGTTTTAAATTTTTAGGTTTTTCTATAGTTAGAGTCTCTTTATATGATGGTTGATCTATGATTGCTCCTTTTAACATAGCGTGTTCACGTTGAATAATCGGAGCCTTATCTAAAGATCTCTCAGATATAAACTGATCCACAATTCGAAATGCGGGTAGGAGATTATCATTTTTATACATCACATAGTTATCTGATTCGGTAAAAGGCTGGAAACTATAAGGTATAGTGTCACCCCCCTTTTCCCTCATGTAAAACTGCACCTGTAACAGGCTCATTAAATTTGTTCGATCTCCAAGACCTGCATAACGACTTACACTTTCTCTTCCCATATCAATTTGTAAATCTTCAAGATACATCATTAAAATATTTCGGTTCAATATACTAGAGTAAATACTAAATCCATTAAAATCTTGTACTATGGGGGTATTATTTCTTAGATAAGCCATCCAATCAATACGGGCTCCGTCTTGCATTTGAGCTTTAGCTTCTGTAATTAACATTCGCTGTTCCTCAGAGTTATATAAATTTGAATTCATAAATGCTAAAGTCGGTTGGTCCGAACCATTTCCAACTGTTGATAACCTATTCACTTGGAATATATTAGCGTACATAACTACAAATAATATAGTTACAATTCCAAATGTCATATAGGTCGCTTTTTTACCTATTATCAGTAATATGTAAGCCAGTACTAAGATGATGGATAAAACCAATAATGTATAGTCCATCCAGTTACTATAACTAATTTTAGTATCAACTAATAAGGACAGGGATGCTAAAGCTGTAAATACAACTGATCCAACGATGATTTGTCTAATTTTCCAATCTTTTAAATGGTCAACTCCATAGGCAATCACTCCAGCGTATCCTAGAACAACTATAGCCTCCCAACGATTTTGTGGCGCAGAAAATCCATTAAAAAAGCTACCAACATATGGTATGAAGTGTAATACTGTTCCAAGTATTGAAACTAAAGCAAATAGTTGAAATGTTTTTGAGCGGTATAAATTTGTCATACATAGAATTATTAAAACAAAAATTGGCAACCAAAGTATTCTACTATTGAGTAAAATGTTATCCGTAAATTGAATAAGAGGTATAGAGTTTTTATAATCTGGGCGGAAATTGTTTAAATAGGCGATAACGGCCGGAACAAAGGCAAATGAGCCAATTCCAAACCCTAGAATTCCTCTAGTAGAATAAACTTTTAATTGGTTCATATAACCTAATTCATCATGAGACGTTTTAATCACCCAACGTACTAGAATATAGAAAATAGCAAGTAAAAGATTTATGTAAGCAAAGTAAAAATTATTGATGATGGTGCAAGCTATCGCTATCGTGAATAACATTCCAGATTCTTTACGAATTACTTTCTCAATACCTATAAGTAACAGTACCATCCAAAACAATGCATCAGAAAAGAAATCCCAATACATTTCATGCCTTAGGAAAAACGGACTTACTGCATATACAACTGCACCTACATATGCAGCCTTTTTAGACATATTCATGAATTTAAAATAATGGTAACTAACGAGAATAATCAGGGTCATTTTTATAATGCTCATTGGTAATATTAGATATACCCATGTATCAAAATTCACATTTATACCAAATAGAAACTGAACAATGCACAATAATAGGACCAATATTATGTAAAAGATATTAGTTGAATAGTAATAGGCTAATTGCGAGAAAATACCACCACCAATACCAAAGGATTCTGAGTAATAGATATTACCGGCAGAGTAATTTTCAAAAAGGAAATATTTAAAAGGCAAAATTTGCGAAAGGCCATCATTAATTCCTTTCATCAACTTACCAGTGGGAAATTGAATTATATAATAGCTATGCGCCATAATAGCGATGATTAATGTAATCATGGTTATTACTATAGTTTTTGAAAACAAACTTTTATCTTTTAACATGTACTATTCTCCTAGAAATTAAAAAAGTAATTGTAACAGTGTCACAAATAGCTCAATAGAAAGGGAACTAGTTGAAGACATTACTCGATAAATAAATATGTATTTAAAAATAGGATGCCACAATAAACAACAAGTAGTAATGGAAATGAAGGAAAGTGAGAAAATGATATATTATGCATAATAATGGGCAGAATTTAGACCATCCTCTAAACCAATTATCCAATTATTACTAATCTTAATGATAGCCTATCGATTATAATGTATTATCAGATACAATTCTAGCTTATTCTTTTAAGACATTCATTTGTCTACTGATTTTCTCTCATTTGTATACTACTATTCTTACTCCAAAGTATGATTATTTCATAAATTATAGTTTTCTAGCTTCTAATAAAAGAGTAAAGACTATTGTAGCAAGTTAGATCTAAGTTCATTGATTCTTAAACTAATCACTGAAATAGATTATTCGTTTTATCTTGTGGTTTCTTTTTTGAGATAATAAAAAAAACTACCAATAGTCTAGACTATTAGTAGTTTTATCTTCATATCCAATTGAATTTGCTATGTTAATTTGCTTTCAATGTAATACAAAAGATTTAATACTTTAGATTATTAGAAAATAAGGTTACAACACTGGTTTGTTGCAATTGCGATAATTTCGCACAGAACACGTTATTATAATAAAAACTACTAATGACATTTAGCCACTAGTAGTCAATATCCTTTATTCCCAAATTGGTGTTACCACTGTTTGCGCCTGTCGCTTCGCTTTCGGCGCAGGACTAACGGGTTTAGAAATAAACCTCTTAAGGTAGTTTTCCCTAAGGCTTTATGAAAGCTTATTCCCAAATTTCCTTTACCACGTTAGTTTGCTCACGAGCTGGTCCTACTGAGAATGTCATTAGGTTTATACCAGTAAGTTCTACAACACGTTCAACATATTTACGGGCATTTACTGGTAGTTCTTCTAAAGTGCGAACTCCTGTAATATCTTCTGACCAACCTGGTAGTTCTTCATAAACTGGTGTACAAGCTTCAAGTACATGTAAGCTTGCTGGATACTCAGTAATGATTTCACCATTATATTCATAAGCCGTACAAATTTTCACTGTTTCAAGGCCAGATAACACATCAATTGAGTTTAATGCTAAATCTGTAATTCCACTTACACGACGAGAATGACGGACTACTACTGAGTCAAACCAACCTACTCGACGTGGACGGCCAGTTGTTGTACCATACTCTCTTCCTACTTCGCGAATTTGATGACCAACCTCATCAAATAATTCTGTTGGAAATGGCCCATCACCTACACGGGATGTATAAGCTTTACATACACCAACAACACGTGAAACATGTGAAGGTCCAATACCTGTACCAGTTGTAACACCGCCTGCAACAGGATTTGATGAAGTAACAAATGGGTAAGTACCATGATCTACATCTAACATAACACCTTGAGCACCTTCAAATAATACACGTCCACCTTCGTCTAATACATCGTTTAGAACTTTTGAAGTATCTGTTACATATTTTGCAATCTCTTGCCCATATCCATAATATTCTTCAAAAATATCTTCAAATTTTAAACCTTCTACTTCATAAAACTTCTCAAATAGACGATTTTTCTTTTCCAAGTTTTCGCGAAGTTTTTCTTCAAATATTTCACGGTCTAATAGATCCGCTATACGAATACCCATACGTGCTATTTTATCTTGATAACACGGTCCAATCCCTTTAGCAGTCGTACCTATTTTTTTATCACCACGTGATGCTTCATCAACTTTATCTTGATAAATATGATATGGAAGAATTACTTGAGCGCGGTTTGAGATACGTAAATTCGAAGTATCAATACCACGATCTTGTAAACCTTTTAATTCTGTAACAAGTGATTTTGGGTTAATTACCATACCGTTACCCATTACTGACGTTTTTTCTTGATAAAAAATACCTGATGGAATTAAGTGCAATTTATATGTTTCTTGCCCAATTTTAATTGTATGACCAGCATTATCCCCACCAGAAAAACGTGCAATTACGTCTGCTTTTTTTGAGAGAAAGTCCGTAATTTTCCCTTTCCCTTCATCTCCCCACTGTGTTCCAACAACTACTACTGATGTCATGTGAGCACCTCCAAAGACGCTTTACGCCTTATTCCTTTATTTATACAAGCATGAGTATATTTCTTGCTTAAACGATTCGTTCATTTATATTTACCAAACAGAATTATTGTAACAATGATTATTAGTGTAGTCAATGCAGAAAATGAAAAAACACGAACATATTAATATACCAAATTAATAAATGTTCGTGTTCTATTTACGAATTATAAGTCTATCATGACTTTAATTATTCTTGTGCCTGGTATTGTGGATGTTGAGACCAGTCAATATTAATAAATTTATTAAATTCTTTTTTAAATGCTAGGGTAACAGTACCAGTCGGACCATTACGTTGTTTAGCTATTATAATCTCAATCATATTTTTGTTTTCAGATTCTTTATCATAGTAATCATCACGATACAGGAACGCTACAATATCAGCATCTTGCTCAATACTTCCAGATTCACGGATATCACTCATCATAGGTCTTTTATCTTGTCGTTGTTCAACACCACGGGATAACTGTGATAATGCAATTACAGGAACTTTTAGCTCACGCGCTAAAGCTTTTAAAGATCGGGAGATTTCAGAAACCTCTTGTTGACGATTCTCTCCTGGTTTACCACTACCTTGGATCAATTGAAGATAGTCAATGAGGATCATCCCAAGCCCATGTTCCTGTGCAAGGCGTCGACATTTTGCCCTTAATTCACTAACACGTACCCCAGGTGTATCATCGATAAAAATGCCTGAATTCGATAAGCTACCCATGGCCATTGTTAATTTACTCCAGTCTTCTGTACTCAAAGCACCTGTACGTAAAGCTTGCGCATCAATATTCCCTTCCGCGCAGAGCAAACGCATAACTAACTGTTCTGCTCCCATTTCGAGAGAGAAAATCGCGACATTCTCACCTGCACGGATGGCTACATTTTGTGCAATGTTTAGCGCGAATGCTGTTTTCCCTACGGAAGGTCGTGCTGCAACAATGATTAAATCGTTCCGTTGAAATCCAGCAGTCATGCGATCTAAATCTTTAAACCCGGTAGGAATTCCGGTAACGTCACCTTTTCTATTCTGAAGCTGTTCAATATTATCATACGTATTTACAAGTACATCTTTTATATGTTTAAAGTCACCTGTGTTTTTACGACTAGCAACTTCCATAACCTTCTTTTCAGCCTCTGATAATAAAGCCTCAACTTCATCTTCACGGCTAAAACCGTCTTCTACAATACTCGTTGCAACACGAATTAAACGACGTAAGATTGACTTTTCTTCAACTATTTTCGCATAGTGACCTATATTTGCAGCCGTAGGTACAGCGTTTGCTAATTCAGTTAAATATGAAAGTCCACCGACATCTTCAAGTTCTTTTTTACTTGATAATTCTTCAGTTACTGTGATTAGGTCAATTGCTTTCCCTTGGTCACTCAAATCAAGCATCGTTTGGAAGATTTTTTTGTGGCTAATACGGTAAAAATCTTCCGGAATTAAGATTTCTGTTGCAGTGATTAGCGCTTGTGGTTCTAAAAAAATGGCTCCGATGACAGATTGTTCAGCTTCATGGTTATGGGGTGGAACTCGATCCATCATGGATTCGCTCATGATGTACTCTCCTTACGCTTCCTCAGTAACATGCACTTTTAAAGTTGCTTTCACTTCATTGTGTAACTTAACAGGAACATTTGTAAATCCAAGAGAACGAATTCCTTCGCTTTCCATTTTACGTTTATCAATTTTGATTCCATGTGCTTTTTGAAGTGCATCAGCAATTTGTTTTGTTGAAATTGAGCCAAATAATCTTCCACCCTCACCAGATTTCGCCTTTACTTCAACTGTTAATTGTTCAAGCTTTTCCTTTAAGTCTTTTGCAGCTTGTAATTCTGCTGCGGCATTTTTTTCTTCCAATTTCTTTTGCCCTTCTAATTGACTAAGCGCTTGATTTGTAGCTTCCACGGCATAGCCATTTTTAATTAGGAAGTTTTGAGCATATCCATCCGCTACATTTTTAATCTCACCTTTTTTTCCTTTACCTTTAACATCTTTTAAAAATACTACTTTCATTCTTCAATACTCCCTTCAAACATATCATTTATCGTCTTTTTTAATAATTGGCGTGCTTCTGAAATGGTTTCAACCTCGATTTGACAAGCAGCATTTGTTAAATGTCCGCCGCCTCCTAAATTTTCCATTATTAATTGAACATTAAATTCACCTAATGATCTCGCACTTATACCAATTAAACCATCTGGTCGATGTGCAATAACAAATGATGCGGAAACATCCTTCATCGTAAGTAAAATATCCGCAGTTTGAGCTATGATGACTGTGTCATAAAGACGGTTATCTTCTCCGTATGCTACAGCTATTCCTGGTCTAACAAATTCAACTGTTTGTATTATTTTGGAGCGCTCAATATATGTTGTAATATCTTCTTTTAGTAACCTTTGAACTAATATAGTATCAGCACCATATGTTCTTAAATAAGACGCTGCTTCAAACGTTCTTGCTCCGGTTCTAAGAGTAAAACTTTTCGTGTCTACAATAATTCCTGATAGAAGAGCCGTTGCTTCTAACTTTGATATTTTGTCGTTTTCAGGTTGATATTCTATCAACTCTGTAACAAGTTCTGATGTCGATGATGCATATGGTTCCATATAAACAAGCGTTGGATTCTTTATGAATTCTTCACCACGGCGGTGATGGTCAATGACGACTACTTTGTCGCATATATTTAGCAAATGCTCATCAATCACTAAGCTTGGTTTATGTGTATCAACAATGACTAGTAACGACTTTTCCGACATTTTCGCGAGTGCTTCATCAGGTGTAATAAAGTTCTGATAAAAGTCCGCGTTCTTTTCAATTTCGTGCATTAAGCGGCTAACACTACCATTTAACTCATTGAAATTGACAACGATATACCCATTTTTTTTATTCTTTTCTACCATCTTACGAACACCGATACTGGCACCTATTGAATCCATATCAGGGTTCTTATGTCCCATGACAAAAACTTGATCACTTTCTTGAATTAAATCTTGTAATGCATGCGAAATTACACGAGCTCTAACACGTGTTCTTTTTTCTACTGGGTTTGTTTTCCCTCCGTAAAACTTCAGCTTCCCATCAGATTGCTTAATTGCGACTTGGTCACCGCCTCGACCTAATACAAGGTCTAAACTTGACTGAGCTAATTCACCTAATTTAATAAGAGACGAGGAACCAGCACCGACCCCAATACTTAAGGTTAATGATAAGTTCTTTTGGGCCGTTTTTTCACGAATATCATCTAATATAGCAAATTTACCCTTTTCAAGTTCATTTAAGATGGATTCATTTAGAATAGCTAAAAAGCGTTCTGAGTTAATTCGTTTTGTTAAAATTCCATATTTTGCAGACCAATCATTTACAATTGATGTGACATGTGTGTTAGTTATACTTCTTGTTTGGTCATCCATACCTTGAGTAATTTCATCATAGTTATCGATGAATAAGATAGCAATTACTGTACGGTCTGCGTAATATTTTGTTTGAATCTTGACTTGCTCTGTAACATCAAAAAAATATAAAAGTCTTTCTGATTGTTTATAAATCACTTGAAATGTGCGCTCATTCGTAGTAATCGTAATCTCTTTTTTATCATCAGATTTCGTTAAATTATGTAGCTCACTCGATAAAGCGTTCAACTCTTCCCCTAACAGGCTTTCTACGTTAAAAATTTGATGCATAAAAGGATTGGCCCATTCAATGGTGTTTTTATCATTAATAAGTAAAATACCAATCGGAATTTCTAGTAATGCCTCTTCGCCAACTTTTTTCATTCGATACGATAGAGATTCTATATATTTTTCAATTTGTTCATATGCATGGGTTTCAGCTTTCCATGCGTAAACTAGACCTGCCGCCATGATAAGTGCAAATAATATTCCTACCCACACATTCCATATCAATAATAGGCAGACTGCCACTAGTCCAATAATTGATAGATACAAAAGTGGATTTCGTATTGGTCTTTTCCTATAAGTATCCATATGATCAGCCCCTTACTTTTGAATCTTATCCTTCACTAGTGAGCGAACATTAAAGCCTAAATCTAAAATACCGATTAGGACTACAAAGGAATAGAGTGGAAACACCATAATAGTAACAAGTACTTTCGAAAATTTTGAAGCATTAAATTTTTTATCTAAGAAGTAATGAATAAATGATAAACCTTGAATCGTTAGTAACAACGATAAAACTATAGATAGGTTTAAAGAAATCACATATAAGGTTGAACCAATTTCAGGTCTTAAAAATAAATTAATGGAAAGAACAATTAAGTAATACCAAAGAATTGAACGTGGCATTTTAACATCTTTAAATGCACTAAATTTTGGTACGGTAATACCTAAGCGTTTCAGTACTGGTAAGTTAACTGAGATAATAATAAATGAAAATCCGAAGGCCGCTAGCGTAATAACAGCTGGCATTGCTGCTTCAGTCATTAAGAACAATGGCTCAAGTTCCTCCATTGTAATTGATGATTGACCAGTAAAACTTTTAGATAGTTCTATTGATGCTGCATAGTTTTCACGCATCATTATCATAGACGTTTTGATAAAGTCTATTTCAAACAATTTTAAAAAGATTAAATATTCAATAGCAAATGTAATAAGTAAGCTTAAACCAGTTGACATTAATAAAAATAGTTTGCTTTTTTTTAGTCTCACATTACTACCTATAACAACACCGATAAAAGCAAAAGTAAATGAAAACGGTAAAATTAATAAGCCCCCTATGAAGAAAGTAAGAACACATCCAAGACTTGCAACGAAAATGGACATCTTCCAATCATATTTTGCGCTATACCATGCAAGCGGAAGCGGGGTAAACAGCATTACAATAGGAAAAATAATTGGTACATAAAAAGCAATCGCAATTAGTAAAGCAAATATAGCGATCATCATTGCACCTTGAACAAGTCCTTTTGTTTGATTATTTGGCATTTATAACCTTCCTTTATACTAGTTCAAAGATATTTTCATTCGTTTATTGTATCATTTTTTCTACTATTGGACAAAAATGCGAAGGGCATAGAGGACATTATTTAACTTTTTGTTTTTTAAGTGTTATAAGACTTCTTCAATAAAAGATAAAAAGCCGACAAATCTAAAAGTAGTTGTCGACTTTTTAACAATTATTATTTATCTTCAGCAACGAATGGTAGTAATGCCATAATACGAGCACGTTTAATTGCTGTTGTTAATTTACGTTGGTATTTTGCACTTGTACCTGTTACGCGACGAGGAAGAATTTTTCCACGTTCAGAGATGAATTTTTTTAATAAATCCACATCTTTATAGTCAATGCGCGTAATGTTATTTGAAGTGAAGTAGCAAACTTTACGGCGTTTGCGGCCTCCGCGACGTTGTGCCATTGATAGTCTCCTCCTTTTTGTTTATTTGTATCGTGTTTTCTCGTTCAAAACACTTTATTTAGAACGGTAAGTCATCTTCAGAGACTTCGATTGGTCCTTTGCTTGAAGCAAATGGATCCTCATCTACACGTGTATAATTTTGCTGATTTTGAGGTTGTTGGTATGAACCAAACGGATCCTGCTGTTGATTGCCATATTGCGGCTGGCTTGTACCATATGCAGGTTGATTACCATATGATGATTGAGTTCCATATTGTTGTTGAGCTCCTCCACTACGTGGTTCTAAGAACTGCACTGAATCTGCAACTACATCTGTTGTATAGACACGTTTTCCATCTTGACCTTCAAAGCTACCTGTTTGGATACGACCTTCAACTCCTATCAAACCACCTTTTTTCATGAAGTTTGCTAAGTTTTCAGCCTGTTTTCTCCAAGCCACGCAACTGATGAAATCTGCTTCCCTTTCACCTTGTTGATTCGAAAACGCTCTGTTTACAGCAACTGTAAAACGAGTCATCGGAATACCACTTGGTGTATAACGAAGTTCCGGATCTTTCGTAAGTCTTCCAACGATTACGACACGGTTAATCATCACTTACAACCTCCTTTTTCAGCATTTTGTTTATTATTAATTATTATTTTTCTTCTTCACGAATAGCAATGTGACGAATAATGTCTTCACTAATGTTAGCTAAACGAGTGTACTCATCGATTGCTTCAGTACCAGCGTTTACTTTCACGATTTGGTAGTAACCTTCGCGGAAGTCGTTGATTTCATAAGCAAGACGACGTTTGCCCCACTCTTTAGTTTCGATGATTTCTGCACCGTTCGAAGTTAATGCATCGTTGAAACGTTCAACTAATGCTTTTTTAGCTTCATCCTCAATGTTTGGGCGAACGATATACATTAATTCATACTTTTTCATTTAATTTTGCACCTCCTTATGGACTTTGGCTCACCTCTCATGATGGGAGCAAGGAGTGAATAATACTATTACTCACATCATCGTATTGTAGCATACGTTTGACCCATTTGCAATAAATATTCATATTCCTAATTAGAAAAAACTCAGATATAATGAAATAAAGGATGTGATATTTTGCAAGGACGAATAAATCCAGTTGTAGTGGATTTAAATTTAAGGAAAATCGCTACAGTAAATTTATGGGCAACTATATTATTATCCATTCTATTCTTTATTTTTAATAGTCTAATTCATAATAGCTTTTCCATTTCAATATCCCTATGGTCATTTTTATTTTTTTGTGCTGGCTATATTTTTTTGATTGTATTGCATGAAGTATTTCATCTAATTGGTTTTATGATGTTTGGTCACGTAAAGTATAAAGAGCTTGATTATGGGGTTAATTTAAAGCTTGGTATCGCTTATGCAACAACATCTAAACCATTAAAGAATAGTGCAATGAAAAAAGCATTATTACTTCCGTTTTGGACAACTGGTGTTCTACCATCTGTTATTGGATTTATTCTTCATTCAAATTTACTCGTACTATTAGGTGCTTTTCTTATTGCAGGTGCAGTGGGCGACTTTTATATGTATAAGGAATTGAGGAAATACCCTAATGATAGTTTAGTTAAAGATGACCCTCAATTACCTAAATTGTATGTATATATTTCAAACTAAAAACTACTCACTGTTGTTTAACCCCTGGAGGTTAAACTATAAGTGAGTAGTTTCGTATTCTACAAAGAAGCAATCCTTTTTCTAAGGAGTTAAAAATACATGTTGACTGGCTGTACATAGATTGCGCCATGCGCGATTTAAGTCCGTATGTTCTAAAACTGCCTCCATCCCATAATATCGCATGAGAGAATGAGCTAACATTAATAATTCATTAGATTGTACCTGACAAAACATGCTGAAATGATTAAGTTCTTCTCCACTCAACAGTTTTCCATTTATATGTTTTTCCCAAAGACCTAATACTAGGCTATAAAATTGCTGTTCTATATTTTTTGTTACTTCTATAGCTTGAATCCATTTCTCTTTTACTAACTCATAACGTTCAATTACTATATGATCCTTCTTTCGATTCAATGCCTCGCAAGCTTCACTTAATAATTGCTCAGTTAATCCTAAACAAAGTGAAAAAAATGACGCTTTTGAAAAAGGAATGAATGGAAAGCTGTGTACTGGTAACTCAAATTCATTTTGAAAACGTCCAAATGTAAACGTTTCTTCATCTTTCACAAACACACTTTCTACTTTCATAGAGTGACTTGAGGTCGCTTTTAGGCCCATAGCATTCCAATTAGGAAGTATCTTCACATTTTCACGTGGAACACTGCAAGTAACGTTTTCGTTACTCTCCCGAATCTGACAGTTCATAGTAAATAATGTTGCGTAATCTGCACCGCTGCAATATTTCCATTCTCCTGAAATAATAAAGCCGCCCTCAACGCGTTCAGCAATACCAAACTTCCCACTACCAGCAATTACAGCTTCCTTTTGAAGAAAGTGTCTCTCGCATAACTCTCGATTAAATAGTGGTATAAACATATTCCCACCAGTTCCGATGGTTACGGCCCAACCGATATTGCCATCAATTGAGCCTACTTGTTGGAACACTTTTAGACCGTCAATAAAAGATAGTTCGAGTCCACCTAAAGTTTTCGGTGTGAAAATTTTAAATAATTTACGCTTATAAATCATTTCTAACACTTCAGGTAAGATAGATTGAGATTCCTCCATTTTCTTTGATAGGCTTTTTATTTTTTTAAGTTCATTTTGATCAAACATTCTAGCAGCCCCCTTGCTAAATATAATAAATTTATTTCTCTCAAATTTATACCTGAAATTGGTAAATCTAAAAAAAGATGTACTAAATACATCCTTATAACTAAAAAAACTGCTATCAGTTTGATAGCAGTTCATATTCTTATACGTTAAAGCGGAATAACATAATATCTCCATCTTTCACGATATATTCTTTTCCTTCTAATCTTACTTTCCCAGCCTCTTTCGCAGCTTGCATAGTGCCTGCTTCAACTAAGTCTTCATATGAAACAGTTTCTGCTCGAATAAATCCGCGCTCGAAATCAGAGTGAATAATTCCTGCACATTGCGGAGCTTTCATTCCTTTTCGGAAAGTCCATGCACGAACTTCTTGAACTCCAGCTGTAAAGTAAGTGGCTAAACCTAATAAATCATAAGATGCACGAATTAACTGGTCTAATCCAGATTCTTGAATACCCAACTCTTGTAAAAACATTGCTTTTTCTTCATTATCAAGTTCAGAAATTTCTTCTTCAATCTTAGCGCAAATCGTAATCACTCTTGCACCTTCACTAGCAGCATATTCTTTTACCTGTTGTACATATTTGTTATTTTCTGCTTCTGCAATTTCGTCTTCTGATACATTTGCCACATAGAGCATTGGTTTGATTGTTAGTAAATGTAAACCTTTAATTACTTTCAGTTCATCGTCTGAAAATTCTACAGAACGTGCAGGCTTTTCGTTTTCTAGTGCTTCTTTAATTTTATGGAGAATTGGCTCTTCAATTACTGCCTCTTTATCTTTTTGTTTTGCCATTTTACTTACGCGTTGTAGTCGTTTTTCTACCGATTCCATATCAGCTAAAATTAACTCTAGATTAATAACTTCGATGTCATCAATCGGGTTCACTTTACCCGATACATGCGTAATATTTTCGTCCTCAAAACAACGTACTACTTGGCATATAGCATCTACTTCACGGATATGAGAGAGGAATTTATTCCCTAATCCTTCACCCTTTGAAGCACCTTTTACAATCCCAGCTATATCTGTGAATTCAAATGCAGTAGGAACGGTTTTCTTTGGTTCTACTAGTTCTGTTAATTTATCTAAACGAGCGTCAGGTACTTCTACGATTCCAACGTTTGGATCGATTGTTGCGAATGGGTAATTCGCTGCTAGTGCACCCGCCTTTGTTATAGCATTAAATAAAGTAGATTTTCCTACATTCGGTAGACCTACAATTCCTGCAGTAAGAGACATTTAATTGACACGACCTTTCTTATTTATAGGTGTTTCAAACACCTTAACCTGTGTTAATTATATGGATAAGTAATCAAAAAGTCTATTTGAGTTATAGAACTTTCCATTTTAATTATCTTGATTTTTCTTCACAAGCACTTTTTTCATTTTCTTTTCAAATTCTCGTCGAGGTATTAAAACGCTATGACCACAGCCTTCACACTTGATTCGGATGTCTGCTCCCATTCGAATAATCTTCCACGCATTTGTTCCACAAGGATGTTGTTTTTTCATTTCAACAATATCATGTAATTCAAATGATTTTGTTTCCATTACGTTTCATTTCCCCCAAATTCTTTTTTATTACGATCATATAGCATCATTCTTGGATATGCCATAGGTATCCCATTTTTTTCTAATATATCTTTCACATCACGACGAATCACACGTGCAATACCATAATGTTGTAACGGTTCGGTTTCGGCAATAATTCGAATAGTAACTTCTGTTCCAACATTTTGTACACCTAAAAACTTTGGTGTTCCTACTATTTCTGGAAATTCACTTGGAAGAGTTTTTAAATAGTCATTTATAAGCTTTTCAACTTTCTCAATATCTGCTTCAATGGCAACTTGCATATCAATAATAGCCTTAGAATTATTAACAGAGTAGTTAACTACATCTGTAATTTGACCATTAGGAATGATAAACTGTTCTCCTGTTATCCCTAAAACTTTTGTGGTTCTAAGACCTATTTCAACAACAGTTCCTTCGGCAGCACTTGATGTATTTAATTTAATGTAGTCACCTACTCCGAACTGGTCCTCTAGGATAATAAAAAAACCAGTAATGATGTCTTTAACTAAACTTTGAGCACCGAAACCTATTGCTAAACCAGCTATCCCCGCACCTGCTAGTAAACCCATTACTTCTATTTCTAAAGCAGAGAGGATTGCAATAATAGCAGTAAAATAGACAACATAACTCAAAACACTATGAAGTAATTTGATGAGCGTTTTTTGCCTTCTTTCTGTCTGATTAATTGGCGTTCTTAATTTTAAAGTGAAAATTCTATTAATAATCCTTTTCCCAATAAAAATGACTAAATACGAAATCACGAGAATTGAAACGATTTTAATTGAAGATATCATTACAAAATTCCATAATTCTTCACTCGTTAAATAATCCCACATTCTTTCGGTCATTTTCGCAACCTCTTTTGGATCATTCACCATATTTTCTACCGCCATTTTTCCACCTCTTGTATAACTCACTATTTTTTTGAATATACTGCATAAAAATATAGCTTAGTTTTTTCTAACTTTTTACTTTTTTAAACAATTAAAAGAAAGAGAGATTAACATATGCAAAATACTAATGAAACTGTAAGATCATTTGTTCATCATGAACAACCTGGTGCTGTGTGGCGTTTAAGCGATTTATTTTTAAACCATATCCCATTTGACCATGAGGAAATTATTTTCTGCTGTATCGGTACAGATCGTTCAACCGGTGACTCACTAGGCCCACTAACAGGGAGTTTTTTAACAAGCTATCATTCCTTCCCTTTTAAAGTAATTGGAACATTAGAAAATCCTCTTCATGCAGTCAATTTACCATCAACTGTTGATGAGATACAACAATCTAGCACACCGCCATTCGTTGTTGCTATTGATGCTTGTTTGGGTTCAGAAAACAACATTGGACAAATTATCGTTCACGAAGGCCCATTACTTCCAGGTAAGGCAGTAAAAAAGGAATTACCAGCTATCGGAAATGTGTCGGTCAAGGGAATTGTAAATGTTGGTGGTTTTATGGAGATGCTTGTACTACAAAACACTCGACTAAAAACAACTTATTCTATGAGTGACAAAATTGCTAGAGCCCTACTTTTATCATGGCAACGTTATTCATTGAAAGAAAAAAATAATAGCAACTACAATAGCTACTACAATAATCCCGGGCAGCAAATTAGCTACTCGAATTTTAGTTAATCCAGCTATGTTTAACCCGATAGATAATATCATGACTCCACCAGTAGCAGTCATCTCTTGAATAAATAAGTTTAAAGCTTCCTTAGGTATGTATTCGCTAATTGCACCCGACAAAAGAGCTATTAATCCTTCATATATCAATACTGGTACTGCTGATAATAAAACACCTATGCCTAAGGTAGAAGATAAGATAATTGCCGTAAAACCATCAATGATTCCTTTTGTAATTAGTACATCATGTTGGTTTCTTAAACCACTATCTAATGCACCTATGATACCCATCGAGCCTATAACAAATAATAATGTCGCTGTTACAAAGCCTTCAGAAATACTAATATTCGAGTTTCTATTTTTAAATAAGGCTTCAATCCTGTTACCAAGACGTTTTAGTTGTTGATCTAAATCCAACCATTCTCCCACTATCGTACCAACTACTAAACTAATAATAACAATTACAAAGTTACTAGACTCAAACCCCATTTGTATTCCTAAAACAGCCACTGCTAGTCCTATTATTTGTAGAACTGTAGTTTTCATAGTTTCAGGGATATTTTGAAATAACCTTCCGAGAATGGATCCAACGATAATTAATAGTGTATTGATTAAAGATCCAAGTAATATCATAAATTTCCCTCGTATTCATTAAAATCGAGCGCCAAAAATTGGCGCTCGTAATTATACTTCCTCTAATTCAAATATTTCTAGAATGCGTTCTAAATCTTCCTCTGAGTAAAATTCAATTTCAATTTTACCTTTGTTTTTTGATTTTCTTATTTGAACGTTCGTACCAAAGTATTCTCTTAGTTGTGTTTCTTTCGCCTGAACGAAGATATCTTTATTTTCTGACTTTTGCGTTTCACGTGAAACATTCGAATTGTATTCTTTAATTAAATTTTCTAATTGACGTACATTCAAAGCTTGTTTAACTACTTTAATTGCCACTTCTGGGATTCTTCTTTTGTTCTTTAGTCCTAATAGAGCTCTTCCATGCCCCATTGATAAAACACCGTCATTGACCATTGCTCTTACTTCATCAGGCAGTTGTAGTAAACGTATATGATTTGTTATATGTGGGCGACTTTTACCTAATCTTTTAGCTAAATCATCCTGAGTAAAGTTCAACTTTTCAATTAAACTTTGGTAAGCTTCGGCTTCTTCAATTGGCGTTAAATCTTCACGTTGGAGGTTTTCTAAGATTGCTACCTCCATCATTTGTTCTTCTGTCATTTCTTTAACAATTGCCGGGACCTCGGTTAAATTCGCTAACTTTGCTGCTCTAAATCGTCTTTCACCAACAACAATTTCATATTTGGAACCCTTTTTTCTAGCAACAATTGGTTGGATAATTCCGTGCTCTTCAATGGATTGTGCTAATTCCTTTATTGACTCATCATCAAAGATTTTACGGGGTTGATATGGATTAGCTACTAATTTCTGTACAGAAATTTTTTGAACTTCATTTTCGTTTTCAGTGCGTGGCAATAAGGCTTCTAAACCTTTACCTAATCCTCTAGCCATTTTTTATCACTTCCCTTGCCAACTCTAAATATATTTCTGCTCCTCTAGATTTTGGATCATAAGTAATAATGGGTTCTCCATGACTTGGTGCTTCACTTAAACGGACATTTCTTGGAATGATTGATTTATAAACTTTATCCTGAAAATACTTTTTAACCTCTTCGATAACCTGTATTCCTAAGTTCGTACGCGCATCAAGCATCGTTAAAACTACACCATCAATATATAACTCTTGATTTAGATGTTTTTGTACTAATCGAATGGTTGATAATAATTGACTTAGCCCTTCAAGTGCATAAAATTCACATTGTACTGGTATTATCACTGCATCCGAAGCAGTTAAAGCATTGATTGTAAGTAGCCCTAATGATGGTGGGCAATCTATTATTATATAGTCGTAGTTATTTTTAATATTCTCTATGGCATGTTTTAAACGTACTTCTCTCGAAATGGTTGAAACCAATTCTACTTCTGCACCAGCTAAAGCGATTGTAGCAGGTACTACACTTAAATTTTCAACTTTTGTTTCTTTAATGACGTTGCTTATATCTTCATCATCAATTAAAACATCATAAATGCAATATTGTGTCTCGCCCTTATTTATACCAATCCCACTTGTCGCATTACCCTGAGGATCGATATCAATTAGTAATACTTTCTTTCCTAAGTATGCAAGACAAGCGCTTAAATTAACGGAAGTAGTTGTTTTCCCTACTCCACCCTTTTGGTTAGTTATTGCTATAATTCTACCCAAGCCTTTCGCACCTGCTTTCATTGTTCTATACTGAATATATATTTCGATTATAGCTATTATTTTTTATATTACTTCTACTATTCTAACAAAAAAAGAACAATATAGTTGAATTAAATGATAGAAAAAATGGTCCCTTTTTTAAATTAAGGAACCATTTTTTAACGCTATTATTTCTTTTTAGGGATTTTAACAATAATTTGATAAAAATCATCTGTTTCTTCTTCTTCTGTTTTTACATTAATTCCGCTCTTTGTAACCATTGATAGAGACTGTCGGATTGTGTTTAGTGCAATTCGAATATCTTTACTAATAGCTTTACGTTTAGGTCTTTCCTTTTTAACCTCATCTTCTTTTGGAATTAATAATTGTTGAATATAATCTTCTAGTTGGCGTACATTCCAATCATATTCTTTTATTAAATCTACTAATTCATTTTGGACTTCTTCATCTTTCGCAACGATTAATGCACGAGCATGTCTTTCAGAGATCTCTCTATTTAAAATTGCATCTTGTACTTTTTGTGGAAGTTTTAATAATCTAATCTTATTTGCAATCGTTGACTGACCTTTGCCAAGACGTTGAGCAAGAGCTTCCTGTGTCAATGAATGGAGTTCGATTAATTGCTGGTAAGCCACTGCTTCTTCAATAGCAGTTAATTCCTCACGTTGGAGATTTTCAATTAATGCAATTGAAGCTGTCTCTTTGTCACTTAAATCACGCACAATAGCAGGAACTTCTAACCAATTTAGTTTTTTCATTGCTCGATAACGGCGTTCACCAGCAATAATCTCATATTGATCTTCTTCATATTTTCTTACAACAATTGGTTGAATTACACCATGTGTATGAATTGTTCTAGCTAATTCTTCGATTTTTTCTTCATCAAAAACTGTACGAGGTTGGAAGCGATTTGGAATAATTTTATCAATTGAAATTTTCACAACTTCTTCTGTAGATTTTTTTTCTACGATTTCCACTTCACTTTTTACCTCAGATTCTAGTTTGTCCCCGCCTCCGAAAAAACGTGAAAAAGGACTTTTCATCCAATGGCACCACCTTTTTGAAACTTTCTTGCCCCACTAATATATATTATTAATGATTATACGATAATTGTACAGTACTCTATTAAATATAAAATCTTTTAAGATGTCCTAAATCTAATTATGTACGGCTAATAATGCAATCTAATTTATTTATAATATAACATATATTAACCTATTATGTTCCATCTAAATTATTAAATGGGGGTTATGGAATATTGTATGTTTCACGTGAAACTTACCAAAGTATTTGCTATATAGTTCCACGTGAAACATAATATGGAAATATAAATATCATATACATTTATATGCACAACGACTATACGACGATTTACTGAATAGGGCTTTTATTTGGAACACCAGGTTTTCTTGGATATTTTTTGGGTGTTCCTTTTATTTTATCAAATATATAAATTGTCCGCTCACTTTCTTCAATTGGTAGAAGATATTTAAATTCATTTTGTAGAGATCCCCCAAGTGTAATGATTGCTTTTTTAGCATCCTTCAATTCTTCAGGACCTGCAGCTGCTTTTAATGCAACGAAGTATCCATTCTTCTTTACAAGTGGAAGGCAAAACTCAGAAAGTACTGACAAACGTGCAACTGCACGTGCTGTTACAACATCAAAATTTTCACGGTACATTGGATTTTGTCCAAATTCTTCTGCTCTTGCATGAACAAATTCGACATGATCTAAGTTCAACTGTTCACTTAAATGATTTAAAAAGGAAATCCGCTTATTAAGTGAATCTACAATTGTAACTTGTAAATGTGGGAAACATATTTTTATAGGTAGACTAGGGAAACCAGCACCAGCTCCTACATCACAAATAGTTGTAACCTTTGAAAAATCAAAATAAAAGCTAGCACTTATCGAATCATAGAAATGTTTTAGGTATACCCCTTCTAAGTCTGTTATAGCAGTTAAGTTCATCTTCTCATTCCACTCGACGAGAAGCTCAAAGTACTTTTTAAATTGCTCAATTTGTTCTTTTGATAATTCAATACCTTTTTCCCTCAATACTTCAATAAACTGTTCTTCGTTCATTTTATACTCCTTTAACGTTTTTAGAGGTTTTATTAATATATCTATTATAAAAAAGAAATAAGCGTTCGAGTAATAATAAGCACTCGAACGCTTTATAACTCTTTATACGTTACTTACTCGCGCAATCTTACCTTGCTCTAAATAAACAAGGAGAATTGAAATATCTGCAGGATTAACACCAGAGATACGAGAAGCTTGTGCAATTGATAATGGGCGGACTTCTTTTAATTTTTCACGTGCTTCAGTTGCTAAGCTTGAAATATCGTCATAATCGATATTTTCAGGTATTTTTTTATCTTCCATTTTATGAAGTTTCTCTACTTGCACTAATGCTTTTTGGATATAACCTTCATATTTAATTTGTATTTCGATTTGTTCCTTTTCTTCATCAGTTAAGTCGAGATTCGATGGAGTTAAAGATGTAACTAATTCGTAGTTCATTTCTGGACGTTTTAATAGGTCAACGGCTTTAATACCATCTTTCAATTCAGTTCCACCAACAGAGCGAATAACTGATTGTGTTGCTTCATTTGGTTTTAAGATTACCTCACGAAGGCGTGTAATTTCTTGTTCGATTTTTTCTTTTTTTGCAATATATTTTTCGTAACGCTCTTGTGGAATCATACCAATTTTGTGACCCATTTCAGTTAGACGTAAATCTGCATTGTCATGGCGTAATAATAGACGATATTCAGCGCGAGAAGTTAGTAATCGATAAGGTTCATTTGTTCCTTTCGTTACTAAATCATCAATAAGTACTCCAATATAAGCTTCAGATCGTTTTAAGATTACTTCTTCTTTACCTAAAACACGACGAGCAGCATTTATTCCGGCCATAATACCTTGACCAGCAGCTTCTTCATAACCGCTAGTACCGTTAATCTGTCCTGCAGTATAAAGATTTTTAATACGTTTTGTTTCTAAAGTTGGCCATAATTGAGTTGGAACAACAGCATCGTACTCAATCGCATAACCAGCACGCATCATTTCAGCTTTTTCTAGTCCTGGAATTGTGCGCAACATTTGTATTTGGACATTTTCTGGTAAACTAGTTGATAAACCTTGAATATATACTTCTAAAGTTTCTCGTCCCTCTGGTTCTAAGAATAATTGGTGGCGTGGCTTATCGTTAAATCTTACAATTTTTGTTTCAATAGAAGGACAATAACGCGGTCCAGGTCCTGTTATTAGTCCAGTAAACATTGGCGCTTTATCTAAATTATCATTAATAATTTGATGTGTCTCGGCACTTGTATAAGTTAACCAACAAGGGATTTGGTCCATAATATATTCAGTAGTTTCAAAACTGAATGCGCGTGGCTCTTCATCACCCGGTTGAATTTCCGTTTTGCTGTAATCAATTGTTTTGCTGTTAACACGTGGTGGAGTACCCGTTTTAAAACGAACAATATCAAATCCTAATTCAAGTAATTGATCAGCGAGTTTAATGGAAGGACGTTGATTATTTGGACCACTTGAATATTTTAGGTCCCCAATGATAATCTCACCTCGCAAATAAGTACCTGTTGTAATAATTACTGTTTTAGCGCTATACTTTGCTCCAGTTTGAGTAATAACACCACGTACTTCTCCATCTTCAACGATTAATTCTTCAACCATTGCCTGATGTATTGTTAGATTTTCTTCTTCTTCTAATAATCGCTTCATTTCTCTTTGGTATAATACTTTATCAGCTTGAGCACGTAATGCACGAACTGCAGGGCCTTTACCTGTATTTAACATACGCATTTGGATATGCGTTTTATCAATCACTCTTCCCATTAATCCACCTAAAGCATCTATTTCACGAACGACAATCCCTTTAGCGGGACCACCAACAGATGGATTACATGGCATGAATGCAATCATATCTAAACTAATTGTAACCATAAGTGTTTTTACACCCATTTTGGCTGCAGCATATGCTGCTTCTACACCAGCATGACCAGCACCAATTACTATACAATCGTAGGTACCAGCATCATATGTTGTTATTGTCATGCCTATCTTCCTCTCTATAAAAATATACTATGCAGTTATTTCATTTTAGCTTAAAAGCTCCTAATTGAAATTACTTTCCTAAACAGAATTGTGAGAATAACTGGTTAATTAGACTTTCTTGAACTGTATCCCCTACAATCTCACCTAAAAGTTCCCAAGTTCTTGTGACATCGATTTGTATCATATCAACTGGGACACCGTTTTCTGCAGCCTCAATTGCATCACTAATTGTATCCAGGGCTTGATGTAATAATGAAATATGGCGAGTATTTGAAACATATGTTAAATCATCTGCTTCAATTTGCCCCTCAAAGAATAATGCAGCAATGGCTTCTTCTAATTCTATTACTCCTTCTTCTTTTAACAAGGATGTTGTTACTACTTTTCTTCCATTTGCAAGCTTGTTTACTTTAGCTAGATCGATTTTTTGTGGTAAGTCTGTTTTATTAACTACAATAATGAAATCCATATTTTGAATCGTTTCAAATAGACGTTCATCTTCACTTGTTAATTCTTCAGATGCATTTAATACTAGTAAGATTAAATCTGCCTCTTTTAGCACCTGACGGGATCTTTCTACCCCAATTCGTTCAACAATATCTTCTGTTTCTCGGATACCAGCTGTATCAACAAGTTTTAATGGTACTCCGCGCACATTAACATACTCTTCTATAATATCACGAGTTGTTCCAGCAATATCAGTAACAATTGCTTTATTTTCATGAACCAAACTATTTAGCAAAGATGATTTCCCTACATTTGGTCTTCCCAAAATAACTGTAGATAACCCTTCTCTTAATATTTTTCCTTGTGAAGATGTCTGTAATAATTTTTTGATTTCATTTCTTACCCACGTACACTTTTCTAATAATACTGGAATCGTCATTTCTTCTACATCATCATATTCGGGGTAATCTATATTAACTTCAACATGTGCGAGTGTTTCAATTAAGGCTTGGCGCAGATCTTCTATAAGCTTAGATAATTTACCACCCATTTGTCCCAGTGCTACATTCATCGCTCGGTCAGTCTTTGCACGGATTAGATCCATTACTGCCTCAGCTTGAGATAAGTCAATTCGGCCGTTTAAAAATGCCCTTTTAGTAAATTCACCAGGTTCCGCAAGCCTTGCACCATTTCTTAATACTAATTGCAGCACTCTATTTACTGAAACAATACCACCATGACAATTGATTTCTACTACATCTTCTCTAGTAAAAGTTTTTGGTCCTCTCATTAATGAAACCATTACTTCTTCTACCACTTCATCCGTTTTGGGTTCAATTAAATGACCATAATGTATTGTATGTGATTTAGCATCGCCTAGTTTTTTGCCATTTGGCGACTTATATATTTTATCAGCTATCGTTACGGCTTCATCCCCACTTAAACGAACAATAGCAATGGCTCCTTCACCCATTGGAGTGGAGATGGCTGTTATCGTATCAAATTCCACTTCGTTACTCCTCCTTTTTTACAAACATTTAGGCAGAAAAATTTATTCACATAATCCATACAGATTAAAATTTACTGGTTTGTAGTTAAAAAATTATCCACATGAGGATAACCTTATCAACCAAAATTACTAACAACTTAGAGTAACATATTTTATTAAAATAAGGAAGTAATGCGTTTTATCCACATGTGGATATTTACTTTCTTATAATTTATAGGCAGTTAATATATTCTATTTTGAGTTGAAAAAGAAAATAAAAAAGGCAAAATTACTAATAATATTATTAGTAATTTTGCCTTTATATTTATTTAATGGTTATCTAAGTGGTTCAATCACTAGATACCGATTTGGTTCTGTACCTTCAGAATAGGTTTCAATATCTACACGATTTGCTAATGCATTATGAATAATTTTTCTTTCATAAGATGGCATTGGTTCAAATGCAACCTTTCTTCCAGTCCTTACTGCTTTATCTGCCATACGATCTGCAAGCTGCTCTAAAGTAGTTTGGCGTCGCTCGCGGTAATTTTCTACATCTAAAGTAACGGAAATAAATGTTTTTGCCGTATTATTTATTACTAGTTGAGTTAATTGTTGTAAGGCATTTAATGTTGCACCATGTTTCCCTATAAGTAGAGCAGCCTTTTCACTTTCAAGCTTTATCATTAAACGTTTGCTTGTCGATTCTGTTCGAACAGATAAATCATGAATACCCATCTCTTTTGCAATATTTGTTAAATACTCTTTAGTTTTTTCAATTGGGTCTTCCTTTTGTTCTACGATAGACTCATTTAGCACAATTGTATTCAGGGCTTCACTCGTAACAACTGGTTCGATTTTAACAGCTTCTTTTTCCAAGTTAGAAGGTTCAACCGATTTTTCAATAGGCTTTAAAACATTAGTTGATTGAATATCAGAAGTCATTTCTGCTTTAAGTTCTTGCTCTTTTAAAGTAACGCGAACTTTAGCTTGTTTTGCACCAAAACCTAAAAATCCCTTTTTACCTTCTTGTAAAACCTCTACATCCACTTGATCACGAGTTGTCCCAAGTTTTTGTAACGCTAGTTGAAGCGCTTCTTCTACTGTTGCGCCTAATTGCGTAAGTTGTTTCACTATTTAGCTCCTCCTGTAGTAGCAGCTTCTTTCTTTCTGTTCCAAGGTTTGTAAATTGCAAGGTTTTGTATAACTGAGATGATATTTCCTACAACCCAATATAATGATAATGCAGCTGGTAATACAATACCAAAACCAACAATCATTAATGGCATAATGTACATCATTATTTTCATTTGAGGGTTGTCCATTGCTGGACCTGTCATTAGAACAATGTATTGTATTACCCCAGCTAAAACAGCAAGTACAATACTAGGTTCTCCTAATGGGAACACAATAAATGTTCCTAACGGGAAAGCATCGGGTGTTGCATTCATTCGACTAATTGCATGATAAATACCAATTAATATCGGCATTTGAATTAATACTGGTAAACAACCGGCTAAAGGATTAACTCCTGATGATTGCATTAATGCCATCATCTCTTGTTGATACTTTTGTTGAGTAATTGCATCTTTAGAAGCATACTTTTGTTGTAGCTCCTTTAGTTTAGGCTGAATTTCTTGCATTTTTTTAGAGCTTTTAACTTGTTTAATTGTTAATGGAAGTATTGCTATACGAATGATGATAGTAACAGCAATAATACCTAATCCAAATGATCCTAATGTGTCTGCAAAGAATTTAATTGTGGAAACTAAAGGCCAAACAATAAATTCATTCCAAAATCCTTTGCTTTCTGCTGATATTGGCTGGTCAAATTCTGTACAACCAGAAAGCAAAATTGCTACAGACACTAGTGACAGAATCACGAAAAGTCTTTTTTTCAACCTTCTTCCTCCTAGAGCACTATTCAATTTCCTATATGTTAATTCTACTTACAGACCTGTTAATCCACACAATCTGACTTTTGGGAACAACAGTCTGGAAAACCCTCCCTTAATAGTCCACAAATAAATAAAAGACATTGAGTTTATAATCTGTAAAACTTATCTTTTGAGGGTTCTAACTAACAAACAGTAAGGGTCATTCGAATAAACTGATGATGTCAAACACCTAATAGAACTAATTGTTTAGTATATACGTAACCGTCTCAATTAGTACATCTTGTACATTGTAATAACCCTACTGATTTGAAGTTTACTAATTTTAACTATTTTACCATGTGTAAAGTATTCACTCTACTATTGTTTCATCATTCTTCATGATAATTTCTTACTATTCATTACTCTTGCTACTTTTAACACATGTTCTAAACTTTTCTTCGTTTCATGAAAATCTAGCACGGCCGCCGGATGTCTGGCGATAATAACATAATCCATATCTTGTCTTATCTGATCTTTTAATTCTAAAAATGCTTGGCGGATATATCTCTTTATCTGAACTCGAATAACAGCCTTCCCTATTTTCTTACTAACAGATAAGCCAATTCGAAATTCATTTTGTGCCTCACGTTGAAGGCAATAAACAACAAATTGTCTATTCGCAAATGATTTACCCTTTTTGAATACCTTCTGGAAATCTTCATTCTTCTTTATACGCTGACGTTTTTTCATTCCAACACCTTACCTTGCTTCATCACATCACTTTGGTAACGCTTTCTCTAATAGTTAAACCACAATAAAGAAAAAAAGACCACTGATGAAGCTCAGTGGACTTATGCTGATAATACTTTTCTTCCTTTACGACGACGAGCAGCTAAAACTTTACGACCGTTTTTAGTACTCATGCGTGCACGGAAACCATGTACTTTACTATGTTTACGTTTTTTAGGTTGATATGTGCGTTTCATATATATAACACCTCCAAATGAAAGTTCAATAATCTCTATTCACCATACAGACTTAAATATTATATATAAAACCTTATAACTATGTCAATCATTGTTTTATCAGTTATAGATCTGATTGTATATAGTTTATCCACATTAAATTATTTTAACTGTTAACATGTAGTGTGGATAGATTTTTAGAATTATTTTTTATCCACATTACTTACTGACAACTTTTGCACAAAATAACTTGCTGTGGACAACTGATAAGTGCATAATTATACAGTGTGTGGATAAGTTTCTCGAGCTATTGAAATGACAATACTTTTTTGTTACGATAAATGTGTTTTCTCTTGTGGAATATTTTACTTGGTAATAATTTATCCACAGTTGTTAATAACTTGTGGATAAAGTTGTACCCTCTGTTTGGATAATAGTTATCCACACTGTGTGATTATGTGTAATACTATAAAAATTCTTGAACTATTTCTATTTTTAAACTAATTAATAAAGAGGTAAAGGAGACTAAAGCTTGGAACATTTAGATGAATTATGGAATAATGTCCTGGCTCAAGTTGAACAAAAAATATCAAAACCAAGCTTCGAAACCTGGTTAAAATCAACAAAATTACTTTCCTATAAAGGTTCGAATGTAATTATTGCTGCACCGAATTCATTTGCCCGTGATTGGTTAGAAAATCACTATGTACATTTAATAGCGGGTATATTAACAGAATTGACTGGTGAAGACCTGTTGATAAAGTTTGTTGTTCAAAAAGATCAGGATAGTGATGACTTTGAATTACCAGCACCGATCATCCAAGCAAAAAACACTGAGCATTACGACAATTCAGCAGGAATGCTTAATCCAAAATATACATTTGATACATTTGTAATAGGTTCTGGTAACCGATTTGCTCATGCAGCTTCATTAGCTGTTGCAGAAGCACCTGCAAAAGCTTATAACCCGTTCTTTATTTATGGTGGAGTTGGATTAGGTAAAACGCATTTAATGCACGCAATTGGCCATTATGTACTTGAACATAATCCAGATGCAAAAGTTGTTTATTTATCATCTGAAAAATTTACAAATGAGTTTATTAACTCAATTCGTGATAACAAGGCTGTAGATTTTCGTAATAAATACCGTAATGTAGACGTCTTGCTAATAGATGATATTCAATTTTTAGCTGGAAAAGAATCTACTCAAGAAGAATTTTTCCATACTTTTAATACATTACACACAGAATCAAAACAAATCGTTATTTCAAGTGACAGACCACCAAAGGAAATTCCAACTCTTGAAGATCGCCTTCGTTCCCGATTTGAGTGGGGTTTAATCACTGATATTACTCCTCCTGACTTGGAAACTCGTATTGCTATTTTACGAAAAAAGGCAAAAGCTGATGGGTTAGATATTCCAAATGAAGTCATGCATTATATTGCTAATCAAATTGATACAAATATTCGTGAGTTAGAGGGAGCATTAATACGTGTCGTAGCATATTCATCGTTAGTAAATAAAGATATTTCAACTGAATTAGCAGCTGAGGCTTTAAAAGATATTATTCCTAACTCTAAGCCACGAATTATTACGATTCTTGATATTAAGCAAGTGGTTGGGGAACATTATCACATACGTTTAGAGGATTTTGCTGCTAAACGACGCACGAAACAAATTGCATTTCCTCGTCAAGTAGCGATGTATTTATCGCGCGAACTTACGGATTTTTCTTTGCCTAAAATTGGAGAAGAATTCGGAGGTCGGGATCATACAACAGTTATTCATGCACACGAAAAAATCGCCTCTTTATTAAAAGACGATCAACAACTACAACAAGATTTAAAACAAATACGTAGTATGTTAGGTAAATAACACTGTGGATAATTGTTGATTTGTTACACAAGCTTACTCACAACTTATTAACATGTGGATAGTTAGTTTTAACAATCATTTAAATCGCTTATCCACAAATCCACAGTGCCTACTACTATATCTATTTATTTATTTTAAATAATAATATTAATAAGAGAGGTATAATTAATGAAATTTGATATTATGAGAGACCGTTTGTTAGATGGTCTAAATGATGTAATGAAAGCAGTCAGTTCCAAAACGACGATACCTATCTTAACTGGTATAAAAATTGACGTAACAAATGAGGGAATGCGTTTAACTGGTAGTGATGCTGATATTACAATTCAAACTTTTATACCGATTGAAGAAAATGGAGATCAATTAATCAATATTACAGAAACCGGTTCAATTGTTTTACAAGCAAGAATGTTTAATGAAATTATACGCAAACTTCCTACAAATGATGTAGAAATAGAAGTATCAAATAGTTTTCAAACACATATCCGATCTGGTAAATCAGAATTTCACCTAATAGGATTAGACCCTACTGAATATCCTTTGTTACCTGAAATTGCGATGGATCGTCAATTTTCTATTCCGGGGGATTTATTAAAATCCATTATTCGTGAAACAGTTTTTGCAGTAGCAACTTCAGAAAGTCGACCTGTTCTAACAGGTGTTAACTGGCAAATCCAAGCTGATGAATTAATTTGTGTAGCTACAGATAGTCATCGATTAGCTAGAAGAAAAACTAAACTTGAACAGTTACCAACAGATGTTAATACAGTTGTTATTCCAGGAAAAAGTCTAAATGAGTTAAACAAAATTTTAGGTGAATCAACGGAACCTGTTCAAATCGTCATTACAAGTCAACAAGTATTATTTAAATCCGAAAATGTTTTATTCTTCTCTCGTTTATTAGAAGGCAATTATCCTGATACAACAAGGTTAATTCCTGAAGATTTTAAAACGAATATTACGATTAATGGAAAATCGCTATTGCAAGCAATTGACCGTGCGTCACTTTTAGCAAGAGAAGACCGAAATAATGTTGTTCGTTTTGAAACTTTTGATGGTAATGTGGTAGAAATATCATCAAATTCACCTGAAATTGGTAAAGTTGAAGAACAAATTCAAGTAGAAGCACTGGAAGGGGAAAACTTAAAAATCTCCTTTAGTGCAAAATATATGATGGAAGCGTTAAAGGCAATTGATGGACAAGATGTTATCATACAATTTACAGGATCTATGCGACCATTTATCCTAAGATCTGTCCATGATGATGCAATTTTACAATTAATTTTACCTGTAAGAACTTACTAATTTTTTATAATCATGTTTAGAAGATAGTCGTTTAAAGCGGCTATTTTTTTATGGCTAAGAACTATCACATGAAAAATAGTATGTGATAGTTCGTCATTCTATAACTTAAGATTTATTTTTCGACATTTTTTAGGTTAACTTGGCGAAATTCCGCAAAATTAGGTATCATATAAAGATAGATGCTTTGTAATCGGAGGATGAAGTACCTTGAATGAAATTGTAATTGAAACTGAATTTATTACACTTGGCCAAGCATTGAAATTAACAGATTCCATTAGCTCTGGCGGTATGGCGAAATGGTTTTTATCAGAACATGACGTCTATGTGAACGGAGAAGTAGAAGATCGTCGTGGCCGAAAATTATATCAGGGTGATGTAATTAACATACCAGGAAATGGTAGATATGTGATTGTAAATAAGAACGGTGGAAATTAATGATTATTGAAAGTTTACAACTTACAAACTACCGGAATTATGAGTCTTTAAAGTTAGATTTTTCTCCTCAAATCAACGTGTTTATAGGAGAAAACGCACAAGGTAAAACAAATGTGATGGAATCGATTTATGTTTTAGCTTTAGCAAAATCTCATCGAACGAGTAATGATAAAGAATTGATACGCTGGGACTCAGACTATGGTAAAATAGAAGGTGATGTACAAAATCGTTATGGTAACTTTCCTATGGAACTTTCAATAACAAAGAAAGGGAAAAAAGGGAGGGTTAACCATATCGAACAAACCAAACTAAGCAACTACATTGGGCAATTGAACGTAGTAATGTTTGCTCCAGAAGATTTAAATGTAGTTAAGGGAAGTCCGCAAATTAGAAGACGTTTTATCGATATGGAGATAGGTCAGATATCACCAGTCTATTTGCACGATTTATTAACATTTCAAAAGATATTAAAACAAAGGAATCATTTGCTAAAAATTAATCAAGGAAAATCAAATATCAATGATGTATTATTTGATATTTATACTGAGCAATATATTCAGGCTGCAATACAAATTATTCGAAAAAGGTTTAAGTTTGTAGAACTTTTGCAAGAGTGGGCTGAACCGATACATTCTGGTATTTCCCGTAGTCTTGAAAAATTAGTTATCAAGTATCGCCCAGTAACAGGGATGAATGCGGATTGGACTTTTGAAGAAATGACTACATACTTGGAAAAGAAACTTGCAGAAGTAAAACAAAAAGAACTGGATAGAGGTGTTACATTAGTAGGACCTCATCGAGATGATTTGCAGTTTTTAGTAAATGATTACGATGTTCAAACATATGGCTCACAAGGTCAACAACGAACAACAGCGCTTTCTTTAAAACTTGCTGAAATTGAACTAATTAAGCAAGAAACAAAGGAAACGCCCATTTTACTTTTAGATGATGTTTTATCGGAATTAGACGATTACCGTCAATCTCATTTATTGAATACCATTCAAGGAGAAGTTCAGACATTTGTTACTACAACAAGCGTGGATGGGATTCATCATGAAACAATTCAACATGCAAAAATGTTCCATGTGAAACATGGTACGGTTGAAGAATAAAAAGGTATTTAAAATTAGAAAGTTTTAGATAATTTGATAAAGCTTTATTAATTTGACACATACTGAAGTTATGAAAGAGTAGGTGAATATGGTGGCTTTAGAAGAGGGAAAAGTTCAACATGCTTATGATGCTGATCAAATTCAAGTTTTAGAAGGTTTAGAAGCAGTTCGTAAGCGTCCTGGTATGTATATAGGATCTACAAGCTCTAAAGGTTTACACCATTTAGTTTGGGAAATCGTAGATAATAGTATTGACGAAGCTTTAGCTGGTTATTGCTCTGAAATTATCGTAGCAATTGAAAAAGATAACTGGATTAGAGTTGAAGATAATGGCCGGGGTATTCCAGTTAATATACAAGAAAAAATGGGAATGCCTGCAGTTGAAGTTATTATGACTGTACTTCATGCGGGAGGTAAATTCGGCGGTGGCGGATATAAAGTATCTGGTGGTCTACATGGGGTAGGTGCATCAGTAGTTAACGCTCTATCGGAAGTTACAGAAGTTTATGTAAAGCGTGATGGTCATATTCACTCTATTAAATTTGAACGTGGTAAAACCGTGCAACCATTACAAGTCGTTGGCGATTCTGATGAAACAGGAACAACAACACGCTTTAAAGCGGATTCAGAAATTTTCAAAGAAACTACCGTTTATGAGTATGATATTCTAGCAACTCGTGTTCGGGAATTAGCGTACTTAAATCGTGGAATTCGAATCACTATTATGGATGAACGAGATGATGAAGTGCGTTCAGATTCGTATTACTTTGAAGGTGGTATTCGTGAATACGTAGAGCACTTAAATGAGTCGAAAGAGCCAATACATGACCCAATTGATATTATGGGGGAAAAAGATGGCATTTCTGTAGAAATCGCAATGCAATATAACGATGGATATTCTTCAAATATCTATTCATTTGCTAACAATATTAATACGTATGAGGGCGGTACGCATGAATCTGGGTTTAAAACCGCTTTAACCCGTGTCATTAATGATTATGCTCGTAAAAATGGTTTATTAAAAGATAATGATGCGAATTTGACAGGTGAGGATGTTCGTGAAGGTCTAACAGCAATTGTTTCAGTTAAACATCCAGATCCTCAGTTTGAGGGGCAAACGAAAACAAAACTTGGAAATTCTGAAGTGAGCTCAATTACAAACTCATTATTTTCAGATGGTTTTGAACGATTTTTATTAGAAAATCCATCAGTTGCACGTAAAATAGTGGATAAAGGATTGATGGCTGCACGTGCTCGTGTAGCTGCTAAAAAAGCACGTGAATTTACAAGACGTAAATCTGCTTTAGAAGTCTCAAGTTTACCTGGTAAACTTGCTGACTGTACATCGACAAATCCTGCTGAATCAGAAATCTATATTGTAGAGGGAGATTCTGCTGGTGGATCTGCTAAGTCAGGACGCGATCGTTGGTTCCAAGCCATTTTACCTTTGCGCGGAAAAATTTTAAATGTTGAAAAAGCAAATTTAAACCGTATTCTATCTAATGCGGAGATTCGTGCAATGATTACTGCATTTGGAACAGGTATTGGAGAAGAATTCGATTTAGAAAAAGCTCGCTACCATAAAATAATCATTATGACAGATGCGGATGTTGATGGTGCTCACATTCGAATTTTATTACTTACATTCTTCTTCCGTTTTATGCGTCCTTTAATAGAAGCTGGATATGTTTACGCTGCACAACCGCCTTTATATCAAGTGAAACAAGGTAAACATGTTGAATATTGTTATTCGGACGAAGAGCTTCAGGAAATTTTAAGTCGTTTACCGCAAAATCCAAAGCCTGCTATCCAGCGATATAAAGGTCTAGGGGAAATGAATGCGGAACAACTTTGGGATACAACAATGGACCCGGAACATCGTACACTTCTTCAAGTAGAATTAGACGATGCAATGAGAGCCGACCAAATTTTCCAACAGTTAATGGGTGATGAGGTAGAACCACGTAGAAACTTCATCGAAGAAAATGCAGTATACGTTAAAAATCTAGACATTTAAGTTTCTTTTGAAAGGAGGTACTTCCTTTGTCTGAAAATCAACACTCTGGTGTTAAACAAATTAAAATTAGTGAAGAAGTACAAACATCTTTTTTAAGTTATGCAATGAGCGTTATTGTATCACGTGCGTTACCAGATGTAAGGGATGGATTAAAACCTGTACATCGTCGTATTTTATATGGTATGCATGAGTTAGGGAATTATTCTGATAAACCATTTAAGAAAAGTGCTCGTATTGTTGGGGACGTAATGGGGAAATATCACCCACACGGTGACTCTTCTATTTATGATGCCATGGTTCGTATGGCTCAAGATTTTAGCTATCGTTATATGTTAGTTGATGGTCATGGTAACTTTGGATCTGTTGACGGCGACGGGGCTGCAGCGATGCGTTACACAGAATCACGTATGTCTAAAATTGCGATGGAAATGCTTAGAGACATTAATAAAGATACAATTGACTACCAAGATAACTATGATGGATCTGAAAAAGAACCAGTCGTACTACCAAGCAGATTCCCTAATTTCTTAGTGAATGGTGCATCTGGGATTGCTGTTGGGATGGCAACAAATGTGCCACCACATCAATTAGGTGAAACAATTGATGCAGTTATAGCATTGTCAGAAAATCCTTCAATTACAACTGAAGAATTAATGGAGGTTATTCCAGGTCCTGACTTCCCAACAGGTGGTATCATTTTAGGCCGCAGTGGGATACGCCGAGCATATGAGACTGGTCGTGGAACAATAACAGTCCGTGCTAAAGTAGAAATTGAAGTTAGCTCTAATGGGAAAGAAACTATTATAGTCTCAGAAATACCTTATCAAGTAAACAAAGCAAGATTAATTGAAAAAATTGCTGAATTAGTTCGAGAGAAGAGAATTGATGGAATTTCAGCTTTAAGAGATGAATCTGACAGACGTGGTATGCGTATCGTTATTGAAATTCGTAAAGATGCTAATGCGAATGTCGTATTAAATAATCTTTATAAACAAACTGCCATGCAATCAAACTTTGGTGTTAATATGCTTGCTTTAGTAGACGGACAACCAAAAATTTTAAGTCTAAAAGAAGTTTTACATTACTATTTAGAACACCAAAAGGTTGTAATAACTCGACGTACACAATTCGAGTTAAAGAAAGCAGAAGACCGTGCACATATCTTAGAAGGATTACGAATTGCACTTGATCATATAGATGAGATTATTTCTATTATACGTTCGTCACGTACAGGTGAAGAAGCAAAACCAGTATTAATGGAGCGTTTCAATTTATCTGAACGGCAAGCACAGGCAATCTTAGATATGCGACTTGTACGCTTGAGTGGACTAGAACGTGAAAAAATAGAAAATGAATATAAAGAACTTCAAGTTTTAATTGAGGAATTGAAAGCTATTTTAGCTGATGAAGAAAAACTAATTCAAATTATCCGAAATGAAATGCTTGAAATTAAAGAAAAATATAACGATACACGCCGAACAGAAATTGCAGCTGGCGGTTTAGAGATGATTGAAGACGAAGACTTAATACCTCGTGAAGACTCAGTTGTAACTTTAACACATAATGGTTACATAAAGAGATTAGCTTCTAATACTTATAAGAGTCAGAAACGTGGAGGTCGTGGTGTCCAAGGTATGGGTACTAACGAAGATGATTTCGTTGAACACCTACTCTTTACTTCAACACATGACGCTATACTATTCTTTACATCTAAAGGGAAAGTGTTCGTAACTAAAGGATACGAAATACCAGAGTATGGCCGTACTGCTAAAGGATTGCCGATTGTAAACCTTTTAAATCTAGATAAAGAAGAAAAAGTAACTGCAATGATTCGTTCTGAGGCTTATCAAGAAGATGCATATTTCATCTTTACAACGAAATTAGGTATAACTAAACGTACACCACTTTCTCAATTTGCTAATATTCGTAAAAATGGGCTACTTGCAATCAATTTACATGAAGAGGATGAATTGATTTCTGTTCAATTAACAGATGGCACTAAGGATATTATAATAGGTACTCGTGATGGTATGCTTATTCGTTTCAAAGAGGAAGATATTCGTTCTATGGGTCGTACTGCTGCAGGGGTTCGTGGTATTAAATTACGAAAAGGCGACTATGTAGTTGGTATGGAAATTATAGAACCGGGACATGAAATATTAGTCGTAACAGAAAAAGGTTACGGTAAACGCACACCAGAAAACGAATATCGCTTACAAAGTCGCGGTGGTGTCGGGCTAAAAACAATTCAAATAACTGATAAAAATGGACCTATGTGTGCATTGAAAACAGTTAACGGCACAGAAGATATTATGTTAATAACAATAAATGGTATCCTTATTCGAATGGATGTTAATGATATATCGGTTATCGGAAGATCGACGCAAGGTGTCCGATTAATCCGACTGTCAGATGAAGAATTAGTAGCAACTGTAGCTAGAGTTAAAAAAGATGAAGATGAAGATGAGGATGAAGAAGAACTAGATACTAGCGATGATAACGAATTGTTAGAAAGTCCAGAATCATCTAATCAAGATAATGAGTCCAGTGAAACAGAAGAGTAAATAAAAAAATGAGGACTGTAGATGGTTGTATTGTTTCAACCGCTACAGTCCTTTATTATTTAAATTTGCTAATAACACAAGTAAACACATATTCATCATTTATAAACATCTTTTAAATTGAATCTGTAGTATAATTTTCATAGAGTATATTTTCCTAATTATCATACATACATTTCTCTAATAAGGGAGGAGAGTTCCTTGAACGCAACATATGTAAATGTCGATGAAAGTCATCTTGGAAAAACCATTGCAAAAGATA
>NZ_LT985980.1:2342453-2383955 GCF_900291985.1 Lysinibacillus timonensis
TTATGAGCGAAGTTCCTGATTTCACACTGCCAAGAAAAGCCTCTAGCGAGGCGGGAGGTGCCCGTACCGCAAACCGACACAGGTAGTCGAGGAGAGAATCCTAAGGTGTGCGAGAGAACTCTCGTTAAGGAACTCGGCAAAATGACCCCGTAACTTCGGGAGAAGGGGTGCTCTCGAGAGAGAGCCGCAGTGAATAGGCCCAGGCGACTGTTTAGCAAAAACACAGGTCTCTGCAAAACCGTAAGGTGAAGTATAGGGGCTGACGCCTGCCCGGTGCTGGAAGGTTAAGAGGAGGGGTTAGCTTACGCGAAGCTCTGAATTGAAGCCCCAGTAAACGGCGGCCGTAACTATAACGGTCCTAAGGTAGCGAAATTCCTTGTCGGGTAAGTTCCGACCCGCACGAAAGGCGTAACGATCTGGGCACTGTCTCAACGAGAGACTCGGTGAAATTATAGTACCTGTGAAGATGCAGGTTACCCGCGACAGGACGGAAAGACCCCGTGGAGCTTTACTGTAGCTTGATATTGAATTTTGGTACAACTTGTACAGGATAGGTAGGAGCCTGAGAAATAGGAGCGCCAGCTTCTATGGAGGCGTCGGTGGGATACTACCCTGGTTGTATTGAAATTCTAACCCGTACCCCTCATCGGGGTAGGAGACAGTGTCAGGTGGACAGTTTGACTGTGGCGGTCGCCTCCTAAAAGGTAACGGGGGCGCCCAAAGGTTCCCTCAGAATGGTTGGAAATCATTCGTAGAGTGTAAAGGCACAAGGGAGCTTGACTGCGAGACCTACAAGTCGAGCAGGGTCGAAAGACGGGCTTAGTGATCCGGTGGTTCCGCATGGAAGGGCCATCGCTCAACGGATAAAAGCTACCCCGGGGATAACAGGCTTATCTCCCCCAAGAGTCCACATCGACGGGGAGGTTTGGCACCTCGATGTCGGCTCATCGCATCCTGGGGCTGTAGTCGGTCCCAAGGGTTGGGCTGTTCGCCCATTAAAGCGGTACGCGAGCTGGGTTCAGAACGTCGTGAGACAGTTCGGTCCCTATCCGTCGTGGGCGTAGGAAATTTGAGAGGAGCTGTCCTTAGTACGAGAGGACCGGGATGGACACACCGCTGGTGTACCAGTTGTCTTGCCAAAGGCATCGCTGGGTAGCTATGTGTGGACGGGATAAGTGCTGAAAGCATCTAAGCATGAAGCCCCCCTCAAGATGAGATTTCCCATTCATTAGAAGTAAGATCCCTCAAAGACGATGAGGTAGATAGGTTCGAGGTGGAAGTGTGGTGACACATGGAGCTGACGAATACTAATCGATCGAGGACTTAACCAAAACTAACTTGAACGTATTCAATGTCTTTATCCAGTTTTGAAAGAATAAACTTCTTTCAACTAAATAGTGAAGTGATGATGGCAAAGAGGTCACACCCGTTCCCATACCGAACACGGAAGTTAAGCTCTTTAGCGCCGATGGTAGTTGGGGGCTTCCCCCTGTGAGAGTAGGACGTCGCTTCGCACAAAGCACCGCTGAGTTTCAGTGGTGTTTTTTTATTTCAGAAAAGTCCCCAACTCCAAGAACCGAAGGTTCGATTGGCGCGGCTAAGGAAACGAATATCGATTGATAAGGTAAGATATAACAGTAAGGATTCGAGAAGTGGGAGGACCAAGGATTTCAAGGAACCAAGGAGAGAGGAGCGAAGTGTACTCTGTACATGAGCACCGCAACGACGCAGGTGACGCAGAAATCCGACGGTCATCGCGCTTCGAGATAGCGCCGATGGTAGTTGAGGGGCACCCCCTGTGAGAGGTAGACGAGCGCTTCGCACAAAGCACCGCTGAGTTTCAGTGGTGTTTTTTTATTTCAGAAAAGTCCCCAACTCCAAGAACCGAAGGTTCGATTGGCGCGGCTAAGGAAACGAATATCGATTGATAAGGTAAGATATAACAGTAAGGATTCGAGAAGTGGGAGGACCAAGGATTTCAAGGAACCAAGGAGAGAGGAGCGAAGTGTACTCTGTACATGAGCACCGCAACGACGCAGGTGACGCAGAAATCCAACGGTCATCGCGCTTCGAGATAGCGCCGATGGTAGTTGAGGGGCACCCCCTGTGAGAGGTAGACGAGCGCTTCGCACAAAGCACCGCTGAAATTCAGTGGTGTTTTATTTTTATTTCAAACGTCTCCAGCTTCAAGAATCAGTGGTTCAATAAGACCACAACATTGGAGGAAGGAAATAAAATTCCATAGTAAATCTAATAGGATGTGGTATAGAATTACAATTATTTATTAACTAATTTTCTGTTTATTCCTTCAAAAGTTAGTAGAAAATACATATGTTAGATGATCTAATAGCTTCAATGAGGACAGATTTAAATCTAGTTAATGAGTTTTCCGAATTATCTTTCTTTTTTTAATAATCTTGACACTATCTTTACATGTTGTTAACCTTACTATTAATATTTATTTACGAACTAGGAGGCATGTACGAAATGTGGGAAACGAAATTTGCCAAAGAAGGATTAACGTTTGACGATGTTTTACTAATTCCGGGTCATTCTGAAGTACTACCTAAAGAAGTAGATTTATCAGTTCAATTAACACCAAAAGTGAAACTAAATATTCCAATCATCAGTGCAGGAATGGATACTGTTACTGAATCTAAAATGGCAATCGCGATGGCTCGCCAAGGTGGTATTGGTATCATCCATAAAAACATGTCCATTGAAGAACAAGCAGAAGAAGTTGAAAAAGTTAAACGTTCAGAAAATGGTGTCATTACAGATCCATTCTTTTTAACTCCTTCGCATCAAGTTTTTGATGCTGAACACTTAATGGGTAAATACCGCATTTCGGGTGTACCAATTGTTAATAATCCAGAAGAGCAAAAATTAGTTGGAATTATTACAAATAGAGATATGCGTTTTATATCTGATTACTCTTTAAAAATAGAAGATGTTATGACAAAAGAGAATTTAATTACTGCTCCAATAGGTACAACGTTAGATGAAGCAGAGCAAATTCTACAAAAGTATAAAATCGAGAAGTTACCAATTGTTGACGAAAGTGGTAAATTAACGGGTCTAATTACGATTAAGGATATTGAAAAAGTAATTGAGTTTCCAAAGGCTGCTAAGGATCATTTAGGTCGTTTATTAGTTGGGGCAGCAGTTGGTGTCTCAAACGATACAATGGCTCGTATTGCAAAACTTGTTGAGGCACAAGTCGATATTATTGTTATTGATACAGCACATGGTCATTCAAGAGGTGTAATTGATACAGTAAAACAAATTCGTAATGCGTACCCAAATTTGGATATTATTGCTGGTAATGTTGCAACAGGTGAAGCTGCACGTGCTCTATATGAAGCAGGAGCTGATGTAGTAAAAGTGGGTATTGGTCCAGGTTCTATTTGTACAACACGTGTTGTTGCAGGGGTTGGTGTACCTCAAATTACTGCAGTTTACGATTGTGCAACAGTAGCACGTGAAGTAGGTAAAACAATTATCGCAGATGGTGGTATTAAATATTCTGGTGATATCGTAAAAGCACTTGCCGCGGGTGGACATGTTGTAATGCTTGGTTCATTACTTGCTGGTACTTCTGAATCCCCAGGTGAAACTGAAATCTTCCAAGGTCGTCGCTTTAAAGTATATCGTGGTATGGGGTCACTTGCTGCAATGGAAAAAGGATCCAAAGATCGTTACTTCCAAGAAGATGCGAAAAAGCTAGTTCCAGAAGGTATAGAAGGTCGTCTTCCTTACAAAGGGCCATTAGCTGATACTATTCATCAATTAGTAGGTGGTATTCGTGCAGGTATGGGTTACTGTGGTGCACCTAATTTAGAAGATTTAAGAGAAAGATCCCAATTTATTCGTATGACAGGTGCTGGCCTTCGTGAATCTCATCCACATGATGTTCAAATTACAAAAGAAGCACCAAACTACTCTTTATAATAAATAAATGAAACTTTTGCACTCTTTTATCGTCAATATTTGATAGTAAAAGAGTGCCTTTTTCTATTAAATAAGCAAACATATCTAGTGAAAACTATGATAAAATTGCGAGTATAAGAATAAATTTTTGTGGAGGTTGCTAATCAGTGAAAACAGTAAGGAAAACATCTTTGTTTAACATTTTTATGATTCCGATTCTGTTACTTAGCTTAGTAGTTACAACACCGATAAGTGCGAGTGCAGAAACAGATTTAGGACTTAACGTTGATGCTGCAATTCTAATTGATGCAGAGACAGGTAAAATTTTATATGAACAAAATGCGGAACAAGCTTTAGGTATCGCAAGTATGACAAAAATGATGACAGAATATATTCTGTTAGATGCTATTGATGAAGGGACTATTACTTGGGATCAAGAATATCGAGTAACTGAATATACATATCAAATGTCTCAAAATCGTGCACTGAGTAATGTGCCATTAAGAGCAGACGGTACATACACTATTCAAGAATTATATGAAGCAATGGCTATTTATTCTGCTAATGCTGCAACTGCTGCAATTGCTGAAACAATTGCTGGTACAGAAACTGAATTTATTAATTTAATGAATCAGAAAGCCGAAGAACTTGGCTTAACAGAGTATAAATTTGTTAATTCAACAGGCTTAAATAATGCAGATCTTAATGGTAAGCATCCTGCTGGGACAGGCCCTGATGAAGAAAATGTTATGTCCGCAAAAGACGTTGCAAAATTAGCATATCATCTATTAAAGGACCATCCAGAAGTATTAGAGACATCAAGTATTCCGAAAAAGACATTCCGTGAAGGCACTGATGATGCAATTGAAATGGAAAACTGGAACTGGATGTTACCAGGATTAGTGTTTGAATATGAAGGTGTAGATGGTTTGAAAACAGGAACAACAAATTTTGCTGGATCTTGTTTTACTGGGACTGCTGAACGTAATGGTACACGCTTAATTTCAGTCGTCATGAACGCCGTTAATGAATATGGTATTGACCCCGTTAAAAAGGCACGTTTTGATGCTACAGCGAGACTATTTGACTATGGTTTCGGACAATTCTCAAAACAAGAAATTGTGCCTGCGAATTATGTGTTTGAAGAGCAAAAATCAATTGCTGTTACAAAAGGGAAAGCCGATAGTGTTGGAATCGCAGTTAAAGAACCTATTTCATTAATGATTAAGTCGAATGAAAAAGATTTATATAAACCTAAGCTCATCTTAGATACTGATACTTTAGAAGCTGAAGTACAACAAGGTACTGTTGTTGGTAAAGTAGTATTGGAACGAACAGAAGGTACAGATTATGGGTTTATCGACGGCGATAATTTTACAGTGGATGTTGTGACAACTGAAACAGTGGAAAGAGCAAGTGGATTCTCACTTTTCTTCCAGGCAATCGGGAATTTCTTTGCAAGTATTTGGAGTGGAATTACTGGATTTGTTATGGGATTATTCTCTTAATTTAATTAGTTCTCTCGAGTTTAATTTATGAAGAAAACATGCAATTTTTTAGGAAATTGTGTGTTTTTTTTATGGACAAAATCACCAATCAGTAATTTTTACATAAGTTACAAGATGAGGAGAGTGATAATGAATGTGTGGAATTGCAGGTTGGGTTAGTTTTAAAGAGAATTTACTAGGAAAAGAAAAAATTATAGCAACTATGACAGAAACTCTATTAAAAAGAGGGCCCGATGACGGCAGAATCTTTAGTAGTAAACATGCTTTATTAGGACATAGACGATTAGCTGTTATCGATCTAGAAGGCGGAAAACAACCAATGACTAGATCAAAGAATACTTCAAATTATACAATGACATATAATGGGGAGTTGTATAATACTGAGGAAATTCGTAACGAGCTTTTAGCAAGGGGATATCATTTTTCCACACATTCAGATACGGAAGTGTTATTAACTTCTTTTATTGAGTGGAAAGAACAGTGTGTAGACCATTTAAACGGGATTTTTGCCTTTGGGATATGGGACGAAAAGGAAGAAACATTAACGATATTCCGTGATCGCTTAGGTGTTAAACCACTCTTTTATGCAGAGGTTGCAGGTGGATTATTATTCAGTTCTGAAATAAAGGCCATACTATCCCATCCAAAAGTTAAGGCAGAAATTAATCAAGAAGGTCTTGCTGAAGTACTAGGTTTAGGGCCGTCAAGAACTCCGGGTAATGGGGTATTTAAAGGGATTAGTGAATTAAAATCTGGGCATGCATTACAATTCAATCGAAATGGATTAAAAATTTGGCAATACTGGGATGTTGAAAGTAAAGAACATAAAGATTCGCTTGAAGAAACAATTGAGCACGTCCGCTGGCTTGTAACAGATGCTATAGAAAGACAACTTGTATCAGATGTACCTTTGTGTACTTTCCTCTCCGGTGGTTTAGACTCAAGTATCATTACCGCAATTGCTGCAAAGAAATATGAAGCAGAAGGTAAAAGGCTTCATACGTATTCCATTGATTACGAGGATAACGAAAAGTTCTTTGCCGCAAATGACTTCCAAACTTCTACAGATAGCTTCTGGATTCAAAAAATGACAGATGCCTTCAATACAAATCACCATACTTCTATTATCTCACAACAAACGTTAATTGATTATTTAAAGGAAGCAGTATATATGCGTGATTTACCAGGAATGGCTGATGTAGATTCGTCACTCCTTTGGTTTTGTAAAGAAATAAAAAATCATTTTACAGTTTCACTTTCTGGTGAATGTGCAGATGAAATATTTGGAGGGTATCCTTGGTTTAATCATCCGCATACTGAAGGCTTCCCTTGGATTCGATCCTCCAATGAACGGAATATGTTCTTACAAGAAAAATGGCAGGAAAAGTTGAAAATACCTGATTATGTTTATAGTAAATATGAATTAACGGCCAGTGAAACACCTAAGTTATTTGGAGAAAGTAAAGAAGAAGAGAAAAGAAGAGAACTGTTTTACTTAAATAAGAATTGGTTTATGAGTACTCTGCTAGATAGGAAAGATCGAATGAGTATGGGTGCTAGTCTTGAGGTGCGAGTTCCATTTGCGGATCATCGAATTGTAGAATATGCATGGAATATTCCTTGGGAAATGAAAAGAGTAGGCAACCAGGAAAAGGGGATTTTGAGAAAAGCGATGGAAGGCGTTTTGCCAGACGAAATATTGTATCGTAAAAAGAACCCTTACCCAAAAACGTATCACCCGGATTATACTAATGGTGTACAAAGATGGTTAATGGATATACTAAGAGATAAAAATTCAATTCTTCATGAGTTATTTGATGCAAACCAATTACAGAAGTTAGTTGAATCAAAGGGTTCATCATTTAAAGTTCCTTGGTATGGCCAATTAATGGCGGGCCCTCAGCTAATGGCTTACTTAGCACAAATACATGTATGGTTTGAACATTATCATATACAACTAATCGAATCATAAGTAAAAGCCAATCCTAATTTAAAGGATTGGCCCTTTCAATACCCCATGAAGCCATTAATTCATGAATTGCTTGTTCAATACTATTCAAACTTAGCCCACCAAAGCCTAATAGAAACTTAGGATGGATACTATCAATTGGTTTAATCATATAATCAGAGATAGGGTAAACGCCGATACTATTATCTGCCGCTTTCTGTTTTAACTCCGCTTCAGATAAGTGATGCGGAAAGGAAATCAGGATATTCATACCAGTATGCTCTCCAGAAATTCTAACAGTAGGATAATTACTTTCTAAAACTTCTGTCATCCGATCATGCTTTTTCTTATAGATTTTACGCATCCTATTTAAATGTTTTGCAAAATGTCCATCTTTCATAAAGTTGGCTAAAATATGCTGATCGAAACGCGGAACAGTCGAATCATAATAGGTAAAAATTCTATTATATTTCGAGAGTAAAGATTTTGGCAGAACAAAATACGCAACTCGTAACGATGGCATAAGTGATTTTGTAAAAGTACTCATATAAATGACTTTTTCATTTGCATCTAACCCTTGCAGTGAAGAGATAGGCTTTCCAAAATATCGAAATTCAGAATCATAATCATCTTCAATGATGTATCGATTTTCTTGTTGCGATGCCCAATTTAATACTTGTGATCTTCTTGTTGCTGAAAGAACCGCACCTGTTGGGAATTGATGAGAAGGTGTAATATATACAATATTTGCATTAACTTTGTCTAATTCGCTTATTTGCATTCCTTCGTCATCAACTGGTATGGGATAAACTTTTCTATGATGTTGAGATAAAATGCGGTTTACTGTTTGGTATCCTGGGTTTTCAATAGCGAATTCAAAGGACTTATCAAATAGTCGAATAATCATTGGTAAAAGCTGTTCCGTCCCAGAGCCTATGACGATTTGTTCAGGGCTACAAAGTACACCTCTTGATTGAAAAAGGTACTTAGAGATTTCAGTGCGAAGTTCATATTCGCCTTGTGGATGTCCAGTAAGTAGAAGTTCTTTAAACTGGTCATCGAATAAGTTTTTTGCATATTTTCTCCATGTTGAAAAGGGAAATCCATCTAAATCGATTGTTCCAGGGTGAAAGTCAATTCGATATGATTGCTTTAAAATTGGTTGAACGACTTCATAATCTGGGCTTTTTTCAATGTATGGAAGTTCGTCTATAGCCTCTACAAAATAGCCAACACGCGGTAATGATATGATGTATCCTTCTGCTAGTAATTGAGCATAAGCAATTTCTATAGTTGTCTGACTAATATTTAAAAATTCGGCAAGTTTACGCTTTGAAGGTAATTTCGTCCCAACTTCTATCCGCTTTGATATAATTGCATTTTTAATTTCTGAATATAATTGTTCATATAGAGGTTTATTTGAGTTTTTTTTAAGTTCAAAAATAAGCATATCCATTAATATCATCCTAACTCTGATCTTATCAAAAATATGTATAAGGAGAATGTATTGAATAATCATTTTTAATTATACTAAAATTATGAGGAAATTTAATGAAACTTGAAAGATATTGTACAACACTTGCAAAATTAAAAATCATATAGTAAAGTATGGGTAAAAATAGTGAATGAATTCGATGATAGGAAGTAGTAACAAGATTCGTTTTTTTAAGAGAGTCAGCGGTTGGTGGAAGCTGATAAAAGCACTTGTGAATCCGTCCTTGAGATGCCTTGCTGAATTAAGAGTAAGCCTGAGCCGGTTGAAAAGCCGTTATGTGATAAGTGGATTAGACAGATTATTGTCTAATCAATTAGGGTGGCAACGCGGGTAGCTCTCGTCCCTTTTAGGGATGAGGGCTTTTTATATTTGTAGTGGAAAAATCAATTGTTAACAAAAATGTTTGGAGGAATATATATGTTAGATATTAAACGAGTTCGTGACAATTATGAAGAAGTGAAAAGAATTCTACTTACACGCAACGAGGACCTAGGAAATATTGATGAATTTGAAGTGCTTGATGCAAAACGCAGAGAGCTAATTGCGAAAACAGAAGTATTAAAAGCAGAGCGTAATAAAGTTTCAGAACAAATTTCTATTATGAAACGGAACAAAGAGAATGCTGATGAAGTAATTACTCGTATGCGTGAAGTTGGAGATGAAATTAAACAATTAGATGCAGAGCTTCGTGAAGTGGAAGAAAAATTTGAATATATGATGATGCGTTTACCTAATCTTCCACATGACTCAGTTCCAGTAGGTACGACTGAAGATGATAATGTAGAAGTATTAACATGGGGAGACCTTCCAAACTTTGAATTTGAAGCTAAACCACATTGGGATCTTGCAACAGATTTAAAAATTGTTGATTTTGAACGTGCTGGGAAAGTAACAGGTAGTCGTTTTGTATTCTACCGTGGATTAGGTGCAAGACTTGAACGAGCATTAATGAGTTTTATGATGGATTTACATGCTGAAGAGCATGGTTATGAAGAAATGTTACCACCTGTTATTGTAAATCGTGATAGCTTAACAGGTACTGGGCAGTTGCCTAAATTTGAGGAAGATGTATTTAAAATTGCAGATACAGATTACTTTATGATTCCAACTGCAGAAGTACCGGTCACAAACTTCTTCCGTGATGAAATTATGGACGGAGATATATTACCAAAAGGGTTTGCAGCGTATAGTGCTTGTTTCCGTTCTGAAGCTGGATCTGCTGGTCGTGATACACGTGGACTTATTCGCCAACATCAGTTTAACAAAGTTGAATTAGTGCGATTTGTAAAACCAGAGGAATCATACAATGAGCTAGAAAAATTAACAGGTCATGCAGAGAAAGTACTTCAACTACTAGGTTTACCTTATCGTAAATTGTTAATGTGTACTGCAGACTTAGGTTTTACAGCTGCTAAAAAATATGATTTAGAAGTATGGATGCCTACTCAAAATATGTATCGTGAAATTTCTTCTTGTTCTAACTTTGAAGATTTTCAAGCTCGCCGTGCGAATATTCGATTCCGCCGTGAACCAGGAGCAAAACCAGAGTATGTACACACATTAAATGGTTCTGGTCTAGCAATCGGACGTACCGTTGCAGCAATTTTAGAAAACTTCCAAACGTCAGATGGAAGTGTCATCATCCCAGAAGTATTACGTCCGTATATGGGTGGTAAAGAGATAATAACAGCGCCAGTAAAATAAATAATATTTAAAAGGAGCTTTGGCAATATGCCTTAGCTCCTTTGTTCGTTATTATTGACTACATAACTTTTCAATCGAACCTTATGCTTAATTTGAAAATTATAATCATTTGATGCTAAATGGATAATGCCTTCAATAAACCCAATAATACCAGGTATATATGTCCAACAGAATAACAAATAAAGAATACCTAATTCTACTTTACCTAAATAGAATTTGTGAAGACCAAAACTCCCTAGAAAAATTCCTAAAAGACCAGCAACTACTTTATTCTTAATTGGCCAATAAGGTTGTATCCCAAACATAGGTGGTTGCGCGATCTGATTAGTAGGCTGTTGGTACATCTGTTGTTGATACTGTGGTGTAGAAATTGGTTGTGCGGTAACCAATGACTGTTGCGGATTGGCAAATTTTTCACCACAATATTTACATTGCGCTGCATTGGGCTCTTTAGGTGCTCCACATTGTGTGCATGTATTATTACTCATCCTATTAATTCCCCCAAATTTTTTATATTAGGTGCTCAAAGTATCTACGTTTATACCACAATGATTGCAGAAACGGTCATTTTGTTGTATTTCATTTCCACAGTTACATAACCGTTTTGCTATACTTGTGCCACAAGAAGAACAAAATTTTGAATTTTCCTCGTTATCATGTCCACATGAATAACACGAAATTTTATTAGCTATTTTGACACCACAGCTATTACAAAACTTACTTGATGCCATAATTGATTCTTTACATGAAGGACAGGTTATTAAATTTGTATTTCCTATACTATTTTGGGGAGGAGTATTAGGTGTAGTAGTACCATGATTTAGACCTAAACCTCCAGGTATACCACTCTGAGTCTTCCCATAAACATCAAAACTACGCATCGTTTGATAACGAGATTCACCAAGAATCTCAAATTGTGCTTTATCTTGAAGAATTTCATTAATCTGAGCAAAGTCTTCATCTGGGAAATTGATAGATTGAATATGGAAATTAATTAAATTAAATCCATATAGTTTTAGTTCATCAGCAATTTTCCCCTTTAGATCATTTGCTATACTTGGAATTTCTGCAGTAATATCAAGTGCTGAAATCTCTTCTTTTATAATTTTATTTGCAAGTGTTGTTTTAATAGTAGCAATTAACATTCCTTTAAAGTAGTCTTGGACTTTATCATATATTACTAAGTCATCTTTCTTTAAAGAAACAATAATTTCTTTAAAAAATAAGAGTGGATCATCTAAGCGTAAAGCTAATTGTCCAAATGCACGTATTCGAAGTTTTACGAAATACTTAGGGTCTATCAGTTGAATAGGGTCTGGTGTTCCCCAATATACGTCTAATTTTGTTGCTAAATTAATAAAGTAAATTTCAGCAGTAAAGGGAGTTTTATTACCATATAATAAATTTAGTACACTACTTAATACTGGAAGGTTTTCTGTTGAAAGCTTGTAAGTGCCAGGATAAAAGATATCAAAAATTTGTCCACCCTTAACAAAAATAGCTGCTTGGCCCTCATTGACAATTAATTGTGATCCCATGACAAGTTTCTCATTTGGAAATTTATAAACTAACCAGTCGCGAGATTTTAGACCATCAAATTTAACTCTATCTATAATACTCAAATCAATCTCCCTTTCTGGAAATGAAAATAAAACCCGATAATAGATATAGATTTATTTTCCTTTTTACATAGTTTAATGTCAAACAAAGATAAGAGCAAAATGGTTTGTTATAAACAAAATGGATCATTTGTCATAGTTACTAAAAATGATCAATTGGTTATTTATTTACTAGTTTATGTTAATGAGGAAGAATAATATCCAAAAACCATTTTCTAAGTAAAGTAGGAAGTACTACACCAAAAGTAAAAAGCACACCGCTAATTGCATGCGGTATGCCATTCCTTGTTTTATTAATCCTAGAATACTAAGAATCCTACACTAATAATTATACCTGTAAAAATTAAGACAAATAAACAGAAGCCCATAATATCCTTAGCCTTTAAACCAGCAATTGCAAGAGCAGGTAGTGCCCAAAATGGTTGAATCATATTTGTCCATGCATCACCCCATGCAATAGCCATTGCTGTCTTAGCATAATCAGCACCCATTGACTGTGCTGCCTCTAACATAATTGGAGCCTGTACAGCCCATTGTCCTCCGCCAGAAGGAACAAAGAAGTTTACTAGGCCTGCAGAATAGAATGCAAATAAATAGAATGTAACGTCATTCGAAATAGCGATAAACCACTCGGAGAATACCCCTGCCAAACCAGAAGCAGTCATCATACCCATTATTCCAGCATAAAACGGGAACTGAAATACGATACCCGTTGTTGTCTTAATAGCATTTTGTGCTGCTGCCAAGAAACGCTGTGGTGTTCCATGTAAAATGACACCTAGAATAATAAAAATGGTATTTACAATATTAAGATCAAGCGCAAAACCTTTTGTGTAAAAATGGTAAATCAAATAAGTGACACCTATAGCCCCAATTAGCACTGTCAACACAAAACTTCTTTCTGTCCAAGAAGCAAATGTCTTTTCAGCAGATGGGAAGTCTTGTTTTTCTTCCTCTAATAACTTAGGGTCAACTTCAACAATATCTTCGTCTTTTGGTAACATCCAACGATTGAAGAATGGTAATGTTAGCGTAATGACAATAACAATAAATAAGTTGTAAGGTGTAAAGATTGTTTGTGTCGTAGGAACTACACCCATCATACTTTCGAATGGATGGCCTGCCGTAGCAACCGAAAGTGGAATGGAACCAGCTAAACCTCCGTGCCAAATAATAAATCCACTGTAAGCGCTTGCAATTAGTAAGCGATAGTCCACTTTTTTTACGTGACGAGCTATTTCTTTAGCAAATAAAGCCCCAATAACTAAACCAAAACCCCAGTTAATCCAACAAGCAATAAGTGAAATAAATGATACAACAATGATTGCAGTGCTAGGCTTTTTAATTTTACTTGCAGTAGAAGATAGGAATTTCTTAAATACCGGACTATTAGCTAAAACATGTCCTGCTGCTAGTACAATCACCATCTGCATTGTAAACGAGAGCAGTCCCCAAAATCCATTTCCCCAATGAACTACCATATCTAATGGTGTTGAAGGAGTTAAGATAATGCCTAAAAATAAAACTAATACGGTTAAGATTGCAACAAAGATATACGGATCGGGTAAATACTTTTCCATAATGGTGTTAGCAACCTTCGTCATAAACTTCATCGACACATTCTCTCCTTTCAATGACATACTATAAAGTACTTTTCGATGCATCATATGATGTTTAAAAATGTTTTATTTCTATTAGTAGAAAATTGTTTTAAAGAGAGTTTTTCAAATTATAAATGTCGTTTTATTAAGAGAGTAACAAACATATAGTTTTATAACTTTACTTTTAAGTATAGATAGCAAATTACAATTAGGGGGAATAACGTGAAGGGTAAGGTATTTGATTCATTTGAACTAGCAATAGCGGATATCCACGATGGTGCAACACTGATTGTAGGAGGTTTTGGACTATGTGGCATTCCTGAAAAAAGCATTGAAGCCTTAAAATATCAGGGAACGAGAGATTTAACTATAGTAAGTAATAACTGTGGTGTTGATGATTGGGGACTTGGATTACTACTTGCCAATAAACAAATAAAGAAGATGATTGCATCTTATGTTGGTGAAAATAAGATCTTTGAGCAACAGTATTTAAGCGGAGAGCTTGAGGTAGAATTAATCCCTCAGGGGACTTTAGCAGAACGCATTCGTGCAGGAGGAGCAGGCATTCCTGCTTTTTATACAGCAACTGGTGTGGGCACACCGATAGCTGAAGGAAAAGATATAGGAGTTTTTGATGGTAAGGAATATTTATTAGAAAGAGCCATTGTTGGGGACTTTGCGTTAGTAAAAGCATGGAAGGCAGATAAACTAGGGAATCTCGTTTTCCGTAAGACCTCTAGAAACTTTAACCCAATTGCAGCAGCTGCGGGTAAAATTACCATCGCAGAAGTAGAAGAAATCGTGGAAGTAGGAGAATTGAATCCTGATGAAATTCATACACCTAGTGTTTATGTTCAACGAGTTGTACTTGGACAAAACTATGAGAAACGTATTGAACGATTAACAGTTCGAAACGAGGAGGTTTTAGGATGAATTCTAGACAACAAATTGTACGGAGAGCAGTAAAGGAAATTCATGACGGAATGAATGTCAATTTAGGAATAGGGATGCCTACTCTCGTTGCAAATGAAATTCCTCCTTCCATTAGTGTTTTACTTCAGTCTGAAAATGGTATGCTAGGAATTGGGCCATATCCAACAAAAGATGAAGTCGATCCAGATTTAATTAATGCAGGAAAAGAAACGGTGACAATTGTTTCAGGTGGATCATTTTTTGACAGCGCAGAATCATTTGCTATGATTCGCGGCGGGCATATTGATTTAGCGATTCTTGGTGCTATGGAAGTATCGGAAACGGGCGATTTAGCTAACTGGATGATTCCAGGAAAAATGGTAAAGGGTATGGGTGGTGCAATGGACCTTGTCGTTGGGGCTAAACGTGTTATCGTGATCATGGAACATGTGAATAAACATGGGGAGTCGAAAATTAAAAAGTCTTGTACATTACCTCTAACAGGTAAAGGAGTAGTACATCGTTTAATAACGGAGCTAGCTGTCTTTGATTTCACAGAGCAGGGTATGGTCTTAATTGAGACATCACCAGGAGTTACATTGGAAGAGGTCCTGGAAAAGACGGAAGCTTCATTCACAATCCATGAATCTTTTATTGAAAACAAATAGAATTTACTACTATAGATAACTAATTGATTTCCTGTAATATTATAATAGATAATATTGATTATTTTGAACAATTTAAAGGAGCTATTATTGTGGAGCATCTCATCTATCAAAACCTAAAGAAACAACAAATTTCAGGAATACGAAGATTTACAAATATGCTTGTAGATTATCCTGATGCAATTAATTTAACAATTGGACAACCTGATTTTCCAACCCCAAATCATGTGAAAGAAAGTGCAAAACAAGCCATTGACCAAAATAACACTTCTTACACACCAAACGCGGGATTACCAGAATTACGAAAAGCCATTTCTCAATTTTATAAAGAAAAATATGGCTTAGAATATAGCCCACAAGACGAAGTGGTTGTGACTCACGGTGCTTCAGGTGCACTAATGGCTGTATTACGTACTATATTAGAGGAAGGTTCAGAAGTCATTGTACCTGCACCGGTATATCCAGGTTATGTACCTATAATTGAGATGTTTGGTGGGGTTCCAGTATATGTGGATACTGCTTCTACTGATTTTGTATTAACTGCCGAATTAATTAAGCCTCATATTACAACTAAAACAAGAGCCCTTTTCTTGTGTTCTCCTGCAAATCCAGTTGGAACAATTATAGAAGACAATGAATTACAAAAAATAGCCGCGCTTATGAAAGATAAAGAGATTTTTATCATTTCGGATGAAATCTATAGTGAATTAATTTTTGAGAAAACCCATCAATCCATCGCAGCGTATGATGGTATGCGAGATAAAACCATTGTGGTAAATGGAGTATCGAAGTCGCATTCAATGACGGGATGGCGAATTGGTTTTACATTGGCTCCTGCGTATTTATCGAAAGAAATAACAAAAGTAATTGCTTATTTTTTAAGCTGTGAGTCTAGTATTAGTCAATATGCTGCGATAGAAGCGTTGTCAGTTGGTAAGGATGACGCAATTGAGATGCGTAACGAATATAAGAAGCGACGTGATTTAGTTTATAATCGATTAGTTGCGATGGGTTTTGATGTTGTAAAACCTGAAGGAGCATTTTATATATTCCCTTCTATTATGCATACAAATATGAACTCCTTTGACTTCTGTGTAGCCTTATTAAAGGAACAAGGTGTCGCAACAGTACCAGGTAGTGCCTTTTCAGATATGGGGGAAGGTTATATTCGTATTTCTTACGCTCAATCTATAGATAAAATAGAAGAGGCGATGAACCGATTAGAGAAGTTTATGGAGAAGTTTGGGTGAAATTTAAAGTGATTAGCGTTCTCTAAATACCTTCTTTCAACACTCCAGTTCCTATTCTTCTTCTAGTGCATATAAGTTGGGATCATTGGAGGTACCTTTCTAAATTCTTATAATTTTTAAAAACTAAAGTCTTTTGGACTTATTTATATAGCGGAATGCTATCTTAAATAAATCCAAAAGACTTTTTGTTTTCTATTTACAAATACTAGTAATATTTGATTGTATGGCTTTATATATTCTCATACTTTTCTATTATTGGGGAATAAAGGCAAAGATATTATGCTATATAAAAGGAGGGATATTATGAAAAATAAATTCTTATTTACTCTAATGATTGCTATAGTTTTTACCGGATTAGTTTCGCCAAAAAATAGTCTTGCTGCATCTAAAAGTTTGTATGTAGAAAATTATAGTCAAGAGGGCTCAAAATGGTGTTGGGTAACAGCAGGACAAATAGTAATAGAATATCTTTCAGGTACTACTTATTCACAATGTACACTCTATAAGGCTGGTAAAGGAGTTTCTGCTTGTAGTAATGAAGCAGGTGGGTTTTATGCGGATATGGCAAGAGTGCTTGACTATGGGAATGTACATGTAGGTTATGTGACCACTGGATTACCTCCTATGTACACAATCACAGAAGAAATTGATGGGAACAGCCCTATGCTTGCTAGAATTGGTTGGAAAAGCGGTGGCTCTACAGGTCATATGCTTATTTTAAGAGGTTACAATACTGATGGTAGTTATGTCCGTTTCGTATATCCTAAAGAGTCCGATAGTTACACAGATAGAACATCTGATTATAGAACGATGACGTGGAGTTCATTAAAAGATAATAGTGATTGGGAATTAACTCATACTAGGTATCAATTAAATTAATAGAAGATAGGAGGGAAATTAATGAGGAAAGTTTCGTTAATTATTATGTGTTTATTTATCAATATATTTTCAATTACAATAACTGCAAGTGCAAACGAAACGGAAAATTCACCTGAACAATTTGCAAAAAATCAGTTTGAAAATATTGTATTAGAGCATGTTCAGTCAGAAGATGCACCGAACTATAACTTAACGTCTAGTACGAATATTAGTTTTGGTAAACTTTATAAGGTTCATAGGCTTTCTAATGATTTTGTTACTTCAAAAAAATCTATAACTGAGGATCAAGGAATTGTCGAATCTGGTGAATATATTGCGGTGGTATATCAAGATGATGTACCTGTTAATGTAATAGGAACAACTAAATACGAAAACGGTAAGTATGGACTTTCTACGTTTGGTTATGGAGAGGATCTAGCTATAGCCCTTGATTCCAAGTCTACAAATGGAGGGAAAATTTTTTATGAGATGCCTGCTGATGCATGGTATATATTTGAAAACGGTAGAGTTTCTGGTTTTACAAAGACAGCTCAATTGTTAACAGAAGAAAAAAATTTAAGCTTACCAGAATTCAGAAACTATATATATGAAAAATATGCATCACAAAAAGAGATAATTGAATATGGACAAAATACAGCTGTCGGTGGAAACTATTCATTGACCTATGGTGAAGTAATTCAAGAAGGACCGATAAAATCTGAGTTCATCATAATAGGATTTCTTGTTGTTTCACTCATATTAATTGTTAGCTTTTTTGTCATAAAAAATAGAAGGAATCAGAAAATTAGTTGATATATTTCCTATAAAGATGAAATATCTATCGTATCGTTGATAAAATATAATAAAAATAAGGAGGTCTGCTATATTGGAACCTTCTTATTTTTCTTATTTTTTGTACTAAAAAAAAACATTTTTTAAGTTCACGAATACCTTTAATTATTTTATCATCTTATAATTTTTGGTATATTCTCCGTCCAATTAGTTAGATATCATTGATATTCGCTTTCCTTTTTGCCTTTTCCGCTTTATTTCGTTCGCGTAACGTTCGGAAAAAATCCGTTAATATTTGGCCGCACTCTTCAGCAAGTACCCCATCAGTTACCGTACATTCATGATTAAAGCGTGAATCGTTCAACATTTCATACAATGAATGGACGCATCCAGCTTTGGGGTCCCTTGCTCCATATACAACACGAGGAATTCGCGATTGTAATATGGCGCCGGCACACATTGGACAGGGCTCTAGTGTAACATAAAGGGTTGTTTCTTCTAAACGCCAACTTTGAATGACATTACAGGCTTGTTGAATAGCCATTAGCTCCGCATGGGTTACAGCATTTTGAGAGGTTTCTCTTAAATTATGAGCTCTTGCAATAATTTCATCTTTATAAACAATGACAGCACCAATTGGAACTTCACCAATATCAGCTGCTTTTTTTGCCTCCTTCATTGCTTCTTTCATGAATTGATCATCATTTTTTAAAAACTCCATGTCCAACTCTCCTTATTGTTCGTGTATCATAGTGGTCTTATAAGGGATTAGTACTAATATTATTTAAATTCATATTAAGGTCTAGTAAATTTTGTTTTTATAATAAATAATTAACTAAACAAAGTTTGCATTAGTTTCTGTTTTTCATCAAGTTATATGATAAAATGAAAAGCATTGACGAATTTAGACAAGAAGGAGGGGCTAATCATGTCTGTCCCTTTTATTACAGTAGAAGGTCCAATTGGTGTAGGAAAAACATCTTTATCTAAAGCAATTTCAGATACATATGATTTTTATTTATTAAAAGAAATTGTCGATGAGAATCCATTCTTAGGAAAATTTTATGAAAACATCGATGAGTGGAGCTTTCAGACAGAAATGTTCTTTCTTTGTAATCGATACAAGCAGTTAACAGACATTAAGTCTTATTTTGAACAAACAGGAAAACCTGTTGTTGCGGATTACCATATATTTAAAAATTTAATTTTTGCAAAACGTACGCTAAAGTCTACAGAATATAAAAAATACGAAGCAATCTACAATCTATTAACGTCTGATATGCCTCGCCCTAATATGGTCATTTATTTACATGCAAGTTTAGATACCTTAATGAATCGTATAAAGATGCGCGGTAGAGAATTTGAAAAATTGATTACGAGAGAATACATAGATCAATTATCGAAAGACTACCATGAATTTATACAACAGTTTAAAGTGACGCATCCAGATATACCTGTACTTCAACTAGATGGAGATCAGATAGATTTCGTACACAATGAGTCGGATTTACAACAAGTGTTGGGGCTCGTAAAGAAGAGTTTAAAGGAGTTACATTCAGAATGAATTTAAGAGAAAAATATAATATCCCTACAAATGCTGTTATTACAATTGCAGGTACTGTAGGTGTAGGGAAATCAACGATGACTCAAGCATTAGCTGAAGCACTTAAGTTTCGCACATCGTATGAGAAGGTAGATACAAACCCGTATTTAGATAAATTTTACGATGACTTTGAAAAATGGAGCTTCCATTTACAAATTTATTTCCTTGCAGAGCGATTTAAAGAACAAAAACGTATATTCGAATATGGTGGAGGATTTATTCAAGATCGATCTATTTATGAAGACACGGGTATTTTTGCAAAAATGCATTATGATAAAGGAACAATGAATCCTACCGACTATGAAACATATACGAACTTGTTCGATGCAATGGTCATGACACCATACTTCCCACATCCTGATTTGTTAGTTTATTTAGAAGGGCCAATTGATGATATCATTGGGCGTATTCAGGAACGTGGACGAGAGATGGAGCAACAAACACCGAAGGACTATTGGATTGAAATGCATGAACGTTATGAAGAATGGATTAACAATTTTAATGCATGTCCTGTATTACGATTAGATATTAATGATTATGATTTAAAGAAAAATCCGGAGCAAATTGAGGCTATCGTAGAAAGAATCGGATACATGTTAGAACAAACAACCAAGTTAAAAAAATAAGTAATATGGAATACCCCAATGAACGAATACTTGTCATTGGGGTATTTCATTTATGGATTAATATAGCGGAATATTAAAGTGTCTAGTTTGCTGAAAAGCATGGTCTTTAAAATTCAATAAGTTGTAGCTTTTGAACAAGTTGTATCCCTGCCTGTTGTACTTCTTGTAAAAAGTCATCAACATTATCGTTGTAATGCATTGCATAGATGAGCTTATGAGTTTCTTGAGGGTAATAATTTAACACTTCCGTTAAGGTAGCGTGTACACCATTAGTTGTAAAGCTCACATCTTGGAAAATAGCAATCGTTTCTTCATCAACCTGTGCCACTATGTTTGCTGCTTCTAATTGTTTAATATCACTTGTATAGACTAAATTGGCATTATTCCAATTTAGTTTAAATCCCGAACTAATTAAACCATTTTGGTGGAAGTTTGTTGTATCAAATATAGAGAATTTATAATGATCGATAAACATAGTACCTTCATTTTTTGGTGTGATTATTTGACAGAAATCTTCCACAGTATTACCTTGATTGCCTAGACTATGGGAAAGTAATGAGCGTAACGAATGAAGAAGTTTTTCATGAACGATAATTTTTGTTTTCAATGGTGAATGTTGACCATCTTTAAAATTCCAGTATCGCTGTAAAATCATTTCCTCTAAGCCACCAACATGGTCAAAGTGAAGATGTGAAATATAGACATAATCAATATCTGTGTATTGATATCCTGCTTCAGTTAAGCTTGAGCGTAGGGTCGTTCCGGCATCAATTAATAGTAATTTTTCACCTAACTGCATGATATAGTTATTATGGTAATTGGCTTTTGTAAATGCACCACCAACACCTAAGGGGATTATTTTCATTTAATCGACTCCTTCTATTTACATTTCATTAACATTTGAACGATATACTTTATTGTAACAATAATATTGGAGGGATAAACATATGAATGTTGCGATATATTGTGGTTCACAAACAGGGAAGAATACAATATATATGGATAAAGCAAAGGAATTAGGCAAGAACTTAGCGAGTGCAGGGTATGGCATTGTATATGGAGGATCAACCGTAGGATTGATGGGGGCTGTGGCTGATAGTGCACTTTCATATAATGGAAGAGTGATAGGTATTATGCCAGAACAGTTGCAACAGCGTGAAATAACGCACCTCCATTTAAGTGAAATTCATATTGTAGATTCCATGCATACGAGAAAAGCAAAAATGGCTGATTTAGCTGATGCATATATTGCATTACCAGGTGGCTGTGGAACTTTAGATGAGTATTTCGAAATTTTTACTTGGGCACAAATAGGGTTACATGAAAAGCCAATCATTTTATATAACATCAATGGTTTTTATGACGCTCTTATTCTTCATTTTAATAAGATGCTGGACGAAGGGTTTATACGTGAGGAACAAAGTAGTATTTTCCAAGTTGCATCATCTGTTGAAGAGGTTTTAACTATTATCGGTGCAAAAAAGGATTATTTAGTGAAATAGGCAAAGTAAATAGGAATAGGAACATTAAATAAAAACATCTTGAAGAGTAATTATTCTTCAAGATGTTTCTTACTGCATAATGAACATGGCAATTAATAAAGGGATAGACATTAGTAATAACACTGCAAAACTCCAAATGATTTGTTTTCCAGTTGACATATTCTTCGGACGTAGGCTAATGGAATCGTATAGATTATTTAGGGCTTGTTGCTCCTTTTGATAAAGCATTGTTTGAAACTGTTCATAATCTTCGATATAAGTTGAAGGTTGTTTAACTCCGAAACGAATTGCACGTATCCAATCAGTTACGTCTTTATTATCATGAAGGTAAATAATTGTTGGAGCAAGGCCACCTGTAATTTTTGCAATAACCTCAATATCAAAGGTTGCCATTTTATAGACTTGTTTACCTTGATCATTGATTACTTCTTTTATTAACGGATTAGACATGATGTCACTCCTTACAAGAATTATCTATCTTTACCTTTGCCTTTAAAACAAATTTCATAACAATTATGTATAGATTTAAAAAAGTTTATGTATTGATTAGATAATTTCTTATAAATATGTCAACCCATTAATTTATTTAGTAGTAGTTTAGTCTTTATTATCTGAATATTAAGACTATTATAAACGAAGATAATGAGAAATAAAAGTAGAAATTTAGAAGAAGAGAAACAAAAGCGGTTTACTTCGTAATATTAATATGTTGTATAAAGACAGTAGTTAAAAATAAAAAAACCGTTACAAATGTAACGGGTAAATTATTATGTATGGCGGAGGCAGTAGGATTTGAACCCACGCGCGGTTTAACCCGCCTGTCGGTTTTCAAGACCGATCCCTTCAGCCAGACTTGGGTATGCCTCCGTATTAGACAAGAATTAATATATCATAAAAATACAACAGGGTCAACAAAAAAGTAATCTTTTATTTAAATTGAATTAGAAAAAATTCGAACATGCATAATTTCCATATCTAAACATTGCATTGTTTATATAAAATAAAGTATACTAGTACTTGCCGTGCTAGGTGGGGAGGTAGCGGTGCCCTGTAACTCGCAATCCGCTCTAGCGAGACTGAAGTCCTTTTCTGAGGCTGCCCGCATGTAGGGTCTGCCTCTTGCACGTAGCGTTGACGGTTGGGTCCTGCGCAATGGGTACCCATGAACCATGTCAGGTCCGGAAGGAAGCAGCATTAAGTGGTCTCACCCATGTGCCGTGGGGTAGCCTGACCCGAGCTGGCGACAAGAGTAACGCTTATGTGCGGCAGTCGAAGAAAGGTGCACGGCTTTAACGTGCAAATGAACGCTCGTCTTTTAGACGGGCTTTTTTTATTGCTTACTAAATTACGGCTTTAGAAAAATCCGTTTAATTGTCCTCTCAAAAAAATATTATCGTTCTAATTCAATCTGACCTACTTACGATTCCAAACTCCCCTCATAAATTTGAATCATTTCATATAAATATAAATTTAAGCACATATCGCGCTGGTCTAAAACCTTTCCCTTTGCTTTTTTTGAATAGATTCCAATTCTATATCTACAAGTGAACCCCACGTAGCTTGAAAAAGCACATGGACAGTTCCTTAATCTGGTTAGATACTTGGAACAAAGTGTTTCTAAAAACGTACTAATTATAAATAGAAAATAAGAGGAGTTGATTTTTTGCAAAGATGGAATTACTGTCTAACTTTATTGATCGTATTTCTTTTTTGTTTTATTCAAATAGATCATGCTAGTGCGGCACCAAAACTAGACGTTGAAGCTGAAATAGGGATACAAAATAACATTAAAAATTCTCATGCGTTGCCATTAAACATTACAGTTACTAATAGTGGTACAGCATTCTCAGGTGATTTGGTTATAGATACGGCTGTATCTTACAGTGCCGGCTCTGCCCTTGTCTATCCACTAGATATAGCAGAAGGTGAGACCAAAACAATTCAACTCTATTTGGATGGATTATCAGATGAGTATGTATACAATAGTCAATCATCAACTAATTTTTTCTACTTTTACGAAGATGGTTTAGAAAACGGTAATGCTGTCGATTTTACTGGTGATAAAGTACTTCGACCTAACATTTTGGATTCAGAAACAATGGTTATATATACATTAACAGATAATAGTGAACGTCTTTCTTCATTCCTACAACTTAGTCAACACTCCAATTATGCTGTAGAAGTATTCCATTTAAATATAACTGAAAATTTCGAATTCACAACAAACCCAAAAGGATTGGATATAGCGAATGTCTTGGTACTAGATGAAGTTGGTCTTACTCACTTGAATGAAAATCAACAACAGGCTATTTTTGACTGGGTTCAAAAAGGTGGAATTCTCCTTGTAGGCGGAGGGGATCAGGTTGATTCTTCGATTGGCATATTTCAAGAGTATTTACCATTAGCTCTATCAAATGAACGTACGACGATTTCTAGTTCAAACTTAGAGCAATTATCAAAGGGTGGCGAATTTACAGGTGATATAGAAATATATCAAGCTGAAAAAACAGAAAATAGTGTTGCTACTATTGTAGAAGACAATAAGATTATTGCAGCTACTTCTAGTTTAGGGAGTGGCCAAATTATTCAAACAACCTTTTCTCTTACCGATCAGCCCCTTTCTTCCATGAAGGGTTATCCAAAGTTAATTGCATCAATACTACAATTAGATTCGGGTCTGTCAATAAAGGAGCAGCCACCAAATATAAATAACTACCGCGACTATCTTTCCTATGAAGTGGGAGCAATAAATGAATTGTTTCCTTCATTTGAAGTTTCAGTTACAGCGTTAGTGATCATTGTCCTTATTTATATTTTAATTATTGGCCCAATACTTTATTTCATTTTAAAGAAAATTGATAGACGGGAGCATGCTTGGTGGATTATCCCGGTTATATCGGTTGCCTTATCAATAGCTCTATTCATTATTGGTGCTAAGGATCGTCTTTTACAATCTCAAATACAACAAACCGCATATTACCAAGTAATGGATGGTAATAGTTTATCTGGTTACTATATCGAATCGATACTAACGAATCGTGGAGGGGATTTTACCTTCAAGTTAGATGAAAATACATCAGCCGTTTCACTACGTAAGGATAGCTATACCACAGCTTCTATAATACATGAGAAATCCTATGTTGATCATAATGCTGAGGGTACCTCAATTACATTAAAGAACCTAAATTACTGGTCTGTTCAGTCGTTTATTGGGGAATCAAATGTGCCGAATGCTGGTAATTTAGACATAAAATTAGCTGTAAACGATAATCATCTTGAAGGGTCAGTAACAAATCACTTTCCATTTGAATTAAAAGAATTAGCCGTTTGGTCGGGACATCAAGAATATAAAATAGGAGATATCGGAGCTGGAGAAACGATTAATGTTTCACAACAGCTAAAAAATACATTACTTGTGTCTCCAACAACGAATAACTATGGCAACGGTTATATTTATCCCCAATCAAAAGAAGAAATCTTACCACTGCGTTTAGAAAAAATGCAATTCGGAGCAGGGAGTTTAGTTAAAAGGAAAGAGTTACCGGTTATTGTCGGTTGGACCGATCAGGCGCTAGTTGGCGTACAACATGAAGGGAATGCAAGCGTATCGTCAGTATCATATATCGCTCAATCATTTAGTCCTGAAGTAAAGCTCACTGGTGAGATTTCATTAGGGAGCGATATTCTTATTAAATCGATTGATGCGATTAGTCAAACGGGCCTGGTTGAACAACTCGATGAACAAACTAACCAATGGTATTTAGAAGATGGAGATTATGTGTATTTAGTAAAAATCCCTAAAGGAATATTTAATAAAGCTGATTGGAAAGAAATTACCTTTTCTAATAACGAAAATCGGTTAGGAGTCTCAATTTTAAATGTACAAACAAATGAATATGAAATTATTACAGAGAAATCTAAAATATTCGGGAACGATTACTTATCTGAGGATGGTCAAGTAATTTTCCAACTTTCATTTAGTGATGGTAATAGTGGAATTCCAGTGATCATGCCAGAAATTGAAATACAGGGAGTGGCAATATGATTGAAATGAAAGGACTAACGAAAAAATACGGATCATTTCTTGCATTAGACAACTTTGAACTAACTGTAGGTGAAGGGGTAGTATGTGGTTTTGTTGGTGCAAATGGTGCTGGGAAGTCTACTATCTTTTCAATCTTAGCTACCCTGCTATCACCAACGTCAGGTGATGTATTTATAAATGGTCAAAGTGTCATAACGCAACCCGCAGAAGTACGTAAACAAATTGGTTATATGCCAGACTTTTTTGGTGTATATGACCAATTAAAGGTAGATGAATATCTCGATTTTTATGGTGCTAGTTATGGGATTCCGTCAAAGAAACGGAAGGCTTTAATTCCTGAATTGTTAGAGTTGGTTAATTTAACGGATAAGCGTTTTGAATACGTAGATTTATTATCTAGAGGGATGAAACAACGGCTATGCTTAGCCAGGTCTCTTATTCATGACCCAAAGATTTTAATATTAGATGAACCGGCATCTGGTTTAGATCCTAGAGCACGAATAGAAATGCGAGATATTCTGAAACATTTAAAAGCTTTAGGGAAAACCATCCTTATTTCATCCCATATTTTACCTGAGTTAGCTGAAATATGTGATGAAATTGTCGTTATTGATAGTGGAAAACTCATTGTTCATGGTCATGTGGAAACCATTCAAGCTCAATTACAAGGTGATAAACGTATTAAAGTGAAAGTGCTGAGTCAATTAGAGGTTGCCCGTGATTTCTTTGTAGAGGATCCATTTATTACAGGACTGGAAGTAATGGATGATAAACAGGAATTATCCTTCACTTATAAAGGTACAGATGAAGATCAAGTGAAGCTTTTACGTAAGGCACTCCTTTCAAATATTCAAATCTATTCGCTTACTGTTGAAAAGAAAGATTTAGAAGATGTCTTTATGGCGATTACGAAAGGAGTAGATGATTAATGCAACAACGTTTTTCAAACCCTGTATTAATGAAGGAGTTAAAGCTACGCTTTCGTGCATTTAAAAGTTTTTCTGGATTAATGTTTTACCTATTCTTATTATTTATTTTTGTTGGGGGATTTCTAAGTGTATTTACCCAATTTACAGGAACTGGATTTTTTAGGCCGAACGAAAGCTTTATTATGTTTGCTGTCATCTCCATTCTACAAATGGCGTTAGTCATGTTTATTACACCTGGGTTGACGGCAGGAGCAATCAGTTCTGAAAGGGAAAAGCAAACATTAAACATACTGTTAACAACAACACAAAGCTCAACTCAAATCATTATAGGTAAATTATTATCGTCCATTGCATTTCTAATTTTGTTGCTTATTGCTGGACTTCCTTTATATAGTATTGTGTTTTTATTTGGTGGAGTTTCGCCTATTCAACTAATTACGATATTTCTTTCTTATCTATTAACGATTGTGGCTATAGGTAGTATCGGAATTATGTTCTCGACAATTACAAAGAGGACAATAGTATCCATGATTGCGACTTATGGTGGAATGATATTTTTAGGAGTTGTCACGGCTTTCTTGTTCTTTGTGGGAATATCATATGATAGTTTTGGAGGATTACCTATATCACCTGACGGGGGAACACCTCCAAGCTCACCAATTACTTATTTTTGGGTAGCTATAAACCCGGGAGCTTTGATTTTGACAATTTTGTATCCTGAATTAGGAACGCAACTTTCCGATATTACAGGGGTATCATTTCCAGTTTGGATTACTTATTTAATTTTTTATATTGTCATTACTGTAGTTTGTTTAATAACCGCTATTCGTAACTTGCGTGCAAATATGAAATATAATAGATAACGAAGGATATATGATGGATTAAAAAGATGGTAACGTCATAACTGCTACTAGATCTTGTAATAGGAAATCTAGTAGCAGTTTTTTGACTCTAAGAATAAAGTAAACGCGTTTTTGAGAATATGAAAGGAAATGATGAAAGAACCTATGCTATAATGAACCTAGAAAATTCAGAGATAATAGAAGGGGAGGAAAAAGTTGACGTATCAAGCATTTTATCGTGTATACAGACCTCAAAGTTTTCGTGAAATGTCAGGTCAAACACACGTGAAAAGAACGCTTCAAAATGCTCTCCTAGCAAATAAAACAACACATGCTTACCTTTTTTCTGGCCCCCGAGGTACTGGAAAAACAAGTACAGCGAAAATTTTTGCTAAAGCATTAAATTGTGAAAAAGCACCTACAAATGAACCGTGTAATGAATGTCCGACATGTCTTAGTATCACTGAAGGGTCACACCCTGACGTGATTGAATTCGATGCTGCTTCGAATTCAAGAGTTGAAGAAATGCGTGACATTATCGAAAAGGTGAGGTTTGCACCTGCGAATGCAAGGTTTAAGGTGTATATTATAGACGAAGTGCACATGCTTTCAACCAGTGCATTTAATGCCTTATTAAAAACATTAGAAGAGCCACCAAGTCATGCAGTATTTATTCTAGCTACTACAGAGCCTCATAAGCTTCCTGCAACGATTATATCTCGCTGTCAACGATTTGATTTTAAACGGTTAACATCAATTGATATTCTCGAACGAATGAAGGTTGTATTAGAAGATATCCATTTACCTTTTGATGAACAAGCTTTAAAGGTAATTGCACAAGCAGCTGCAGGTGGTATGCGTGATGCACTAAGTTTACTTGATCAAGTAGTATCGTTTAGTGGGGAATCATTGAAGCTAGAAGATGCATTACTTGTGACTGGATCTGTAAGCCAGGATGTATTTTACGATATAGCGCAGGCATTAAAAGAGAAAGATATAGCACATGTATTATCACTAACTGAAGGGCTAATTGCAGATGGGAAAGAGCCTGTTCGTTTAGCGGAGGATCTCATTACATTTTTCAGGGATTTATTATTGCTACAAACAAGTAGAGATCTTGATGAGTTGTTGGAATTGGTTACTCCAGAAGAAAAATTTATGGAGTTAGCTAATTTGTTTAGTGCCGACATTCTTTATGGATATATCGATATAATAGCTAAAACACAACAAGAAATGCGATTCTCCCACCATACGAAAATATACTTGGAAACAGCTCTACTCAAAATGACTCAATTTACTGGTGGAGGAGTTGTACAGTCCTCCAGATCGAGTGTTGCAATAGATCCACATTTGGTGGAAAAAGTTGCAACTTTAGAAAGAATGGTACAACAGTTAACTCAACAGCTACAAAACGGCGGGCAAGTCCAAAATACACAGCAGACAAAAGAATCACCAAGACCAAGAGTGAAATCACATAGTTATAATGCGCCGGTAGGTCGAATTAAAGAAGTTTTAAAGACAGCTACAAAGCAACAAATTCATCAAATAAAGAATGCCTGGGCCCAAGTATTAGAGCAACTTCAAAAATCACAAGCAGCGCTTTTTGCTGAAGCTGAACCAGTAGCAGCATCATCTAGTGCATTTGTGGTAAAATTCAAGTATGATATTCATTGTAAAATGGTTGCTGAAAATATAGAGCTGACTTCCATCTTTTCACAATATTTATCACAGTTAACGGGTAATATGTATGAATTGTTATGCATACCCGAGAGTGACTGGTATACATTACGAGAAAACTTTATTAAAGAAAATCATTTAGGTGATAAAACGGAATCAGCTGGCCAGGAAAATGAAGAAAATAATGAAGCGAATCAGCCATTCTTAGATGATGCAAAAGAAATTTCTTCAGATGATCCTTTAGTAGTTGAAGCTGAAAAGTTATTTGGTAAGGATTTCATTGAAATAGTGGAAGACTAGAGGTTAATAGTAATAGGCATTTAACCTTTGGGAATGATAGTTTGTTTTGGTTGGTTAATTTTGTAGTAAACTAAATATTAGATGCGCATTTTAGAACTTCGATGTAAGTGTGAGAATGCGGAAAAATTAGGAGGAACTTAATATGCGTGGAATGGGCAATATGCAAGGTATGATGAAAAAAATGCAAAAAATGCAAAAAGAAATGATGCAAGCTCAAGAAGAGTTAAATGCAAGAGAATTTGAAGGCACTGCTGGTGGCGGTATGGTAAAAGTAACTTTAAATGGGCAACGAGAAGTACTAGGCGTTAACTTAGATCCTTCTGTTGTGGATCCTGAAGATGTAGAAATGTTACAAGATCTAATTGTTGTTGCAGTAAACGATGCATTAAAGAAAGTGGAAGAAACAACAGCGTCAACAATGGGTAAATTCACTCAAGGCTTAAACCTTCCATTCTAGGAGGAACAAACATGTATTACCCTGAACCAATATCAAAGCTAATTGATAGCTTTATGAAATTGCCAGGTATCGGACCGAAAACTGCGGCTCGACTGGCATTTTTCGTTTTGACAATGAAAGAGGACACAGTTTTGTCATTTGCGAAGGCCTTAGTAGATGCTAAGCGAAATCTAACATATTGTTCAGTTTGTGGGCATATTACTGATGTGGACCCTTGTCAAATATGCTCTGATAAACAAAGAGATATTTCCACTATCTGTGTTGTACAAGACCCTAAAGATGTTATTGCAATGGAAAAAATGCGTGATTATCAAGGACTTTATCACGTATTACACGGCGCTATTTCTCCAATGGATGGTGTTGGTCCTGAAGATATTAATGTCGCCACTCTAATTACACGCCTACAAGATGAACGTGTACAAGAGTTAATATTAGCCACAAACCCTACAATAGAAGGGGAAGCTACTGCAATGTATATATCCCGTCTTGTAAAACCTTCTGGAATAAAAACAACCCGTATTGCACATGGATTGCCGGTTGGTGGAGATTTGGAATATGCAGACGAGGTTACTTTATCAAAGGCATTAGAAGGTCGACGTGAGTTATAGGTAAGGTAGATTAATAGACCAACAATACTTAATTATTGTTGGTTAATTTCTTGCAAGGGAAACTGAGTTAAGGTGAGTGAAAATTTACATGTTCCTTCGAAAAGGAAAATTGAAAAAAGAATACGATGAAAACCTTAGAAACCTCATCTTAGAGACAAAAGAAGATTGGAACAATGCAAAAGTGATTGAAGGATTATTAGATGATTATGATCTTGATGTCATAGTTCAACGAAAAAAGGCAGAAAGTATTCATTTTTACTTATTTAAAGAGGCAAGGATTCGAAAAATATTAATTAAATAACATAAATATGAGTAGCCGCTAAAGCATATGCTCCTATGAATAAAAAATAAGTAAAGGAGTTTTAAATGTTAACATACATAACTGTTGGCATATTTAGTGTGCTACTCATTTTTAGTATCTTAATAAGCGTTCAGAAAATTGGTTTAAGTGTTTTAGTTGAAAAGCTTGCTATTCTCTGGTTTAAATTAGCATGTTCATTTGCCATTTTATACTTCGCTCATATAATAGCTGATGGGTATAATATTGTAGTTCCAGTAAATTTATTTTCTGCTTTAACAATAACGATTTTAGGGATACCAGGGATGTTGTGTATTGGGGTCATCACAATTTTTCAATAAATTATTAAAAGTTGTTGCAATCTAGAAAAAGAAATGATATATTATTTAAGTCGCTAAGACGACATATCATAATTTTAATAAAAGTATCAGAATGATATTGACATCAGCCAAATCATTATGGTACAATAAAAAAGTCGCTCATTGATATATAATGTGCGAACCAATGAACCTTGAAAACTGAACAACAAAACGTTAATGAATTAAACGTTTCTATTATAAGAAACAAATTTTGGACATCAATTTTGATGCCAGTAGAATTTTGAGCTAAACTCAAATTCGCCATTTTATGGAGAGTTTGATCCTGGCTCAGGACGAACGCTGGCGGCGTGCCTAATACATGCAAGTCGAGCGGACTGATGGGAGCTTGCTCCCAGATGTTAGCGGCGGACGGGTGAGTAACACGTGGGCAACCTGCCCTATAGTTGGGGATAACTCCGGGAAACCGGGGCTAATACCGAATGATACTATTTAACTCCTGTTAGATAGTTGAAAGATGGTTCTGCTATCGCTATAGGATGGGCCCGCGGCGCATTAGCTAGTAGGTGAGGTAACGGCTCACCTAGGCGACGATGCGTAGCCGACCTGAGAGGGTGATCGGCCACACTGGGACTGAGACACGGCCCAGACTCCTACGGGAGGCAGCAGTAGGGAATCTTCCACAATGGGCGAAAGCCTGATGGAGCAACGCCGCGTGAGTGAAGAAGGTTTTCGGATCGTAAAACTCTGTTGTAAGGGAAGAACAAGTACAGTAGTAACTGGCTGTACCTTGACGGTACCTTATTAGAAAGCCACGGCTAACTACGTGCCAGCAGCCGCGGTAATACGTAGGTGGCAAGCGTTGTCCGGAATTATTGGGCGTAAAGCGCGCGCAGGCGGTCCTTTAAGTCTGATGTGAAAGCCCACGGCTCAACCGTGGAGGGTCATTGGAAACTGGAGGACTTGAGTGCAGAAGAGGAAAGTGGAATTCCAAGTGTAGCGGTGAAATGCGTAGAGATTTGGAGGAACACCAGTGGCGAAGGCGACTTTCTGGTCTGTAACTGACGCTGAGGCGCGAAAGCGTGGGGAGCAAACAGGATTAGATACCCTGGTAGTCCACGCCGTAAACGATGAGTGCTAAGTGTTAGGGGGTTTCCGCCCCTTAGTGCTGCAGCTAACGCATTAAGCACTCCGCCTGGGGAGTACGGTCGCAAGACTGAAACTCAAAGGAATTGACGGGGGCCCGCACAAGCGGTGGAGCATGTGGTTTAATTCGAAGCAACGCGAAGAACCTTACCAGGTCTTGACATCCCGCTGACCGCTATGGAGACATAGCTTTCCCTTCGGGGACAGCGGTGACAGGTGGTGCATGGTTGTCGTCAGCTCGTGTCGTGAGATGTTGGGTTAAGTCCCGCAACGAGCGCAACCCTTGTTCTTAGTTGCCATCATTTAGTTGGGCACTCTAAGGAGACTGCCGGTGACAAACCGGAGGAAGGTGGGGATGACGTCAAATCATCATGCCCCTTATGACCTGGGCTACACACGTGCTACAATGGACGGTACAAACGGTTGCCAACTCGCGAGAGGGAGCTAATCCGATAAAACCGTTCTCAGTTCGGATTGTAGGCTGCAACTCGCCTACATGAAGCCGGAATCGCTAGTAATCGCGGATCAGCATGCCGCGGTGAATACGTTCCCGGGCCTTGTACACACCGCCCGTCACACCACGAGAGTTTGTAACACCCGAAGTCGGTGAGGTAACCTTTTGGAGCCAGCCGCCGAAGGTGGGACAGATGATTGGGGTGAAGTCGTAACAAGGTAGCCGTATCGGAAGGTGCGGCTGGATCACCTCCTTTCTAAGGATATTTAACGGAATTCAAGCCTTGGGCTTGAAACATTAACGTTTTGTGTTCAGTTTTGAAGGTTCAACGAAAAGCGTAGAACGCTCGTTTAACTCGATAGACTACTGGAGGCATCGAACAAGAATGCTTGCATTCGTAGTGAGATGGCGAAGTAGGCGTACGAGTTAGCGTTCGGAGCTAGACATTTGAATACTTCTATTAGATTGTTCTTTGAAAACTGGATAAAACGACATTGAAATATTTTTTTGTTCAAGATTTTTATTGTAAGTTCTTAAATCTTCTCTTATAGAGAAGTGTAACGAACCAGAGGGTTTCAAGACACGAGTTATACGAGGAAACAAGGGAGTGAGCACCGCAGTGTACTTAGGTACATGAGGATGTGAACGAGCGCAGTTGACGAAGTAGAACGATGTGTATTGGAAGCCGAATTAGGTTAAGTTATTAAGGGCGCACGGTGAATGCCTTGGCACTAGGAGTCGATGAAGGACGGCACTAACACCGATATGCCTCGGGGAGCTGTAAGTAAGCTTTGATCCGGGGATTTCCGAATGGGGGAACCCACTATGCGTAATGGCATAGTATCTTCACGTGAATTCATAGCGTGTTGAAGACAGACCCAGGGAACTGAAACATCTAAGTACCTGGAGGAAGAGAAAGAAAATTCGATTCCCTGAGTAGCGGCGAGCGAAACGGGAAGAGCCCAAACCAAGAGGCTTGCCTCTTGGGGTTGTAGGACACTCCTTTGGAGTTACAAAAGAATGAATTAGACGAAGCGACATGGAAAGGTCCGCTATAAGAGGTAACAGCCCTGTAGTCAAAAGTTCATTCTCTCCGGAGTGTATCCTGAGTACGGCGGAACACGTGAAATTCCGTCGGAATCCGGGAGGACCATCTCCCAAGGCTAAATACTACCTAGTGACCGATAGTGAACCAGTACCGTGAGGGAAAGGTGAAAAGCACCCCGGGAGGGGAGTGAAAGAGAACCTGAAACCGTGTGCCTACAAGTAGTTAGAGCCCGTTAATGGGTGATAGCGTGCCTTTTGTAGAATGAACCGGCGAGTTACGATTACGTGCAAGGTTAAGTTGAGAAGACGGAGCCGCAGCGAAAGCGAGTCTGAATAGGGCGAATGAGTACGTGGTCGTAGACCCGAAACCAGGTGATCTACCCATGTCCAGGGTGAAGGTGAGGTAACACTTACTGGAGGCCCGAACCCACGCACGTTGAAAAGTGCGGGGATGAGGTGTGGGTAGCGGAGAAATTCCAATCGAACTTGGAGATAGCTGGTTCTCTCCGAAATAGCTTTAGGGCTAGCCTCGTGATAGAGAATACTGGAGGTAGAGCACTGTTTGGACTAGGGGGGCATCTCGCTTTACCGAATTCAGACAAACTCCGAATGCCAGATATTTATACACGGGAGTCAGACTGCGAGTGATAAGATCCGTAGTCAAAAGGGAAACAGCCCAGACCACCAGCTAAGGTCCCAAAGTAATCGTTAAGTGGAAAAGGATGTGGCGTTGCTTAGACAACCAGGATGTTGGCTTAGAAGCAGCCATCATTTAAAGAGTGCGTAATAGCTCACTGGTCGAGTGACGCTGCGCCGAAAATGTATCGGGGCTAAACGATTCACCGAAGCTGTGGATGGACATCTTTGATGTCCGTGGTAGGAGAGCGTTCTAAGTGCGTTGAAGTCAGACCGGAAGGACTGGTGGAGCGCTTAGAAGTGAGAATGCCGGTATGAGTAGCGAAAGATGGGTGAGAATCCCATCCACCGTATGACTAAGGTTTCCTGAGGAAGGCTCGTCCGCTCAGGGTTAGTCGGGACCTAAGTCGAGGCCGATAGGCGTAGACGATGGACAACAGGTTGATATTCCTGTACCACCTCCCCGCCGTTTGAGTAATGGGGGGACGCAGTAGGATAGGGAAAGCGCGTCGTTGGTTGAACGCGCCCAAGCAGTAAGGCGTGGAAGTAGGCAAATCCGCTTCCTGTAACGTTGAGCTGTGATGGGGAGCTCTTTTAGAGCGAAGTTCCTGATTTCACACTGCCAAGAAAAGCCTCTAGCGAGGCGGGAGGTGCCCGTACCGCAAACCGACACAGGTAGTCGAGGAGAGAATCCTAAGGTGTGCGAGAGAACTCTCGTTAAGGAACTCGGCAAAATGACCCCGTAACTTCGGGAGAAGGGGTGCTCTCGAGAGAGAGCCGCAGTGAATAGGCCCAGGCGACTGTTTAGCAAAAACACAGGTCTCTGCAAAACCGTAAGGTGAAGTATAGGGGCTGACGCCTGCCCGGTGCTGGAAGGTTAAGAGGAGGGGTTAGCTTACGCGAAGCTCTGAATTGAAGCCCCAGTAAACGGCGGCCGTAACTATAACGGTCCTAAGGTAGCGAAATTCCTTGTCGGGTAAGTTCCGACCCGCACGAAAGGCGTAACGATCTGGGCACTGTCTCAACGAGAGACTCGGTGAAATTATAGTACCTGTGAAGATGCAGGTTACCCGCGACAGGACGGAAAGACCCCGTGGAGCTTTACTGTAGCTTGATATTGAATTTTGGTACAACTTGTACAGGATAGGTAGGAGCCTGAGAAATAGGAGCGCCAGCTTCTATGGAGGCGTCGGTGGGATACTACCCTGGTTGTATTGAAATTCTAACCCGTACCCCTCATCGGGGTAGGAGACAGTGTCAGGTGGACAGTTTGACTGGGGCGGTCGCCTCCTAAAAGGTAACGGAGGCGCCCAAAGGTTCCCTCAGAATGGTTGGAAATCATTCGTAGAGTGTAAAGGCACAAGGGAGCTTGACTGCGAGACCTACAAGTCGAGCAGGGTCGAAAGACGGGCTTAGTGATCCGGTGGTTCCGCATGGAAGGGCCATCGCTCAACGGATAAAAGCTACCCCGGGGATAACAGGCTTATCTCCCCCAAGAGTCCACATCGACGGGGAGGTTTGGCACCTCGATGTCGGCTCATCGCATCCTGGGGCTGTAGTCGGTCCCAAGGGTTGGGCTGTTCGCCCATTAAAGCGGTACGCGAGCTGGGTTCAGAACGTCGTGAGACAGTTCGGTCCCTATCCGTCGTGGGCGTAGGAAATTTGAGAGGAGCTGTCCTTAGTACGAGAGGACCGGGATGGACACACCGCTGGTGTACCAGTTGTCTTGCCAAAGGCATCGCTGGGTAGCTATGTGTGGACGGGATAAGTGCTGAAAGCATCTAAGCATGAAGCCCCCCTCAAGATGAGATTTCCCATTCATTAGAAGTAAGATCCCTCAAAGACGATGAGGTAGATAGGTTCGAGGTGGAAGTGTGGTGACACATGGAGCTGACGAATACTAATCGATCGAGGACTTAACCAAAACGAACTTGAACGTATTCAATGTCTTTATCCAGTTTTGAAAGAATAAACTTCTTTCAACTAAATAGTGAAGTGATGATGGCAAAGAGGTCACACCCGTTCCCATACCGAACACGGAAGTTAAGCTCTTTAGCGCCGATGGTAGTTGGGGGCTTCCCCCTGTGAGAGTAGGACGTCGCTTCGCACAAAGCACCGCTGAAATTTCAGTGGTGCTTTTTTATTTCAAGAAAGCCCCCAACTCCAAGAACCGAAGGTTCAATTGGCGCGGGTAAGGAAACGAATATCGATTGATAAGGTAAGATATAACAGTAAGGATTCGAGAAGTGGGAGGACCAAGGATTTCAAGGAACCAAGGAGAGAGGAGCGGAGTGTACTCTGTACATGAGCACCGTAACGACGTAGGTGACGCAGAAATCCGACGTGTCATCGCGCTTCGAGATAGCGCCGATGGTAGTTGAGGGGCACCCCCTGTGAGAGGTAGACGAGCGCTTCGCACAAAGCACCGCTGAAATTTCAGTGGTGCTTTTTTATTTCAAGAAAGCCCCCAACTCCAAGAACCGAAGGTTCAATTGGCGCGGCTAAGGAAACGAATATTGATTGATAAGGTAAGATATAACAGTAAGGATTCGAGAAGTGGGAGGACCAAGGATTTCAAGGACCCAAGGAGCGAAGTGTACTCTGTACATGAGCATCGCAGTGACGCAGAAATCCAATATGTTATAGTGCTTCGAATAGTGCTAATGGTAGTTAGGGGCCTGTTTAAAAGTAGAACGAGTAGCATTAAGCTATATATTGCCTAGATAGAAAGGCGAATCGAAAAATAGTTGAACGAATTAAATAAAGTAAATAATTCGGAATAAAAGTATTGCATTAATAAAATTATGTTGATATAATAAAAAAGTTGATTGATAACGATGTATTGTTATTGAGTAAGTAACCTAAGTTTTTTCTTGACAATTATATAGATATATTTATATAATATACATCGTCGATAGCTAAAAACTTAAAACAATTAATTAATCTCTAATTGATTTTTAAAAATAATTCTTGACTTAACAAAAGTTATCATGCTATAATTTAAAAGTCGTCAAACCTGACGAAATATTGAACCTTGAAAACTGAACAACAAAACGTTAATGATTATAGTTTCTTATAAATTAAGAAACACAATTTTGGACATCAATTGATGCCAGCAATTTGAGCTTAACTCAAATTCTACATTTTATGGAGAGTTTGATCCTGGCTCAGGACGAACGCTGGCGGCGTGCCTAATACATGCAAGTCGAGCGGACTGATGGGAGCTTGCTCCCAGATGTTAGCGGCGGACGGGTGAGTAACACGTGGGCAACCTGCCCTATAGTTGGGGATAACTCCGGGAAACCGGGGCTAATACCGAATGATACTATTTAACTCCTGTTAGATAGTTGAAAGATGGTTCTGCTATCGCTATAGGATGGGCCCGCGGCGCATTAGCTAGTAGGTGAGGTAACGGCTCACCTAGGCGACGATGCGTAGCCGACCTGAGAGGGTGATCGGCCACACTGGGACTGAGACACGGCCCAGACTCCTACGGGAGGCAGCAGTAGGGAATCTTCCACAATGGGCGAAAGCCTGATGGAGCAACGCCGCGTGAGTGAAGAAGGTTTTCGGATCGTAAAACTCTGTTGTAAGGGAAGAACAAGTACAGTAGTAACTGGCTGTACCTTGACGGTACCTTATTAGAAAGCCACGGCTAACTACGTGCCAGCAGCCGCGGTAATACGTAGGTGGCAAGCGTTGTCCGGAATTATTGGGCGTAAAGCGCGCGCAGGCGGTCCTTTAAGTCTGATGTGAAAGCCCACGGCTCAACCGTGGAGGGTCATTGGAAACTGGAGGACTTGAGTGCAGAAGAGGAAAGTGGAATTCCAAGTGTAGCGGTGAAATGCGTAGAGATTTGGAGGAACACCAGTGGCGAAGGCGACTTTCTGGTCTGTAACTGACGCTGAGGCGCGAAAGCGTGGGGAGCAAACAGGATTAGATACCCTGGTAGTCCACGCCGTAAACGATGAGTGCTAAGTGTTAGGGGGTTTCCGCCCCTTAGTGCTGCAGCTAACGCATTAAGCACTCCGCCTGGGGAGTACGGTCGCAAGACTGAAACTCAAAGGAATTGACGGGGGCCCGCACAAGCGGTGGAGCATGTGGTTTAATTCGAAGCAACGCGAAGAACCTTACCAGGTCTTGACATCCCGCTGACCGCTATGGAGACATAGCTTTCCCTTCGGGGACAGCGGTGACAGGTGGTGCATGGTTGTCGTCAGCTCGTGTCGTGAGATGTTGGGTTAAGTCCCGCAACGAGCGCAACCCTTGTTCTTAGTTGCCATCATTTAGTTGGGCACTCTAAGGAGACTGCCGGTGACAAACCGGAGGAAGGTGGGGATGACGTCAAATCATCATGCCCCTTATGACCTGGGCTACACACGTGCTACAATGGACGGTACAAACGGTTGCCAACTCGCGAGAGGGAGCTAATCCGATAAAACCGTTCTCAGTTCGGATTGTAGGCTGCAACTCGCCTACATGAAGCCGGAATCGCTAGTAATCGCGGATCAGCATGCCGCGGTGAATACGTTCCCGGGCCTTGTACACACCGCCCGTCACACCACGAGAGTTTGTAACACCCGAAGTCGGTGAGGTAACCTTATGGAGCCAGCCGCCGAAGGTGGGACAGATGATTGGGGTGAAGTCGTAACAAGGTAGCCGTATCGGAAGGTGCGGCTGGATCACCTCCTTTCTAAGGATATTTAACGGAATTCAAGCCTTGGGCTTGAAACATTAACGTTTTGTGTTCAGTTTTGAAGGTTTATGATGAAACTAACTTTCTAAAAGTTAGATAACATGAAAACTTCAAATTTTGCTCCTGCGGGTAGCGAATTCGAGGATGTCTAAAACATTACTCGTCGCAAAGCTGCACGAAGCAAACTCACTGATGTAAATCACGAAGTGATTGAAGTCAGCTGCTTTGTTCTTTGAAAACTGGATAAAACGACATTGAAATATTTTTTTGTTCAAGATTTTTATTGTAAGTTCTTAAATCTTCTCTTATAGAGAAGTGTAACGAACCAGAGGATTTCAAGACACGAGTTATACGAGGAAACAAGGGAGTGAGCACCGCAGTGTACTTAGGTACATGAGGATGTGAACGAGCGCAGTTGACGAAGTAGAACGATGTGTATTGGAAGCCGAATTAGGTTAAGTTATTAAGGGCGCACGGTGAATGCCTTGGCACTAGGAGTCGATGAAGGACGGCACTAACACCGATATGCCTCGGGGAGCTGTAAGTAAGCTTTGATCCGGGGATTTCCGAATGGGGGAACCCACTATGCGTAATGGCATAGTATCTTCACGTGAATTCATAGCGTGTTGAAGACAGACCCAGGGAACTGAAACATCTAAGTACCTGGAGGAAGAGAAAGAAAATTCGATTCCCTGAGTAGCGGCGAGCGAAACGGGAAGAGCCCAAACCAAGAGGCTTGCCTCTTGGGGTTGTAGGACACTCCTTTGGAGTTACAAAAGAATGAATTAGACGAAGCGACATGGAAAGGTCCGCTATAAGAGGTAACAGCCCTGTAGTCAAAAGTTCATTCTCTCCGGAGTGTATCCTGAGTACGGCGGAACACGTGAAATTCCGTCGGAATCCGGGAGGACCATCTCCCAAGGCTAAATACTACCTAGTGACCGATAGTGAACCAGTACCGTGAGGGAAAGGTGAAAAGCACCCCGGGAGGGGAGTGAAAGAGAACCTGAAACCGTGTGCCTACAAGTAGTTAGAGCCCGTTAATGGGTGATAGCGTGCCTTTTGTAGAATGAACCGGCGAGTTACGATTACGTGCAAGGTTAAGTTGAGAAGACGGAGCCGCAGCGAAAGCGAGTCTGAATAGGGCGAATGAGTACGTGGTCGTAGACCCGAAACCAGGTGATCTACCCATGTCCAGGGTGAAGGTGAGGTAACACTTACTGGAGGCCCGAACCCACGCACGTTGAAAAGTGCGGGGATGAGGTGTGGGTAGCGGAGAAATTCCAATCGAACTTGGAGATAGCTGGTTCTCTCCGAAATAGCTTTAGGGCTAGCCTCGTGATAGAGAATACTGGAGGTAGAGCACTGTTTGGACTAGGGGGGCATCTCGCTTTACCGAATTCAGACAAACTCCGAATGCCAGATATTTATACACGGGAGTCAGACTGCGAGTGATAAGATCCGTAGTCAAAAGGGAAACAGCCCAGACCACCAGCTAAGGTCCCAAAGTAATCGTTAAGTGGAAAAGGATGTGGCGTTGCTTAGACAACCAGGATGTTGGCTTAGAAGCAGCCATCATTTAAAGAGTGCGTAATAGCTCACTGGTCGAGTGACGCTGCGCCGAAAATGTATCGGGGCTAAACGATTCACCGAAGCTGTGGATGGACATCTTTGATGTCCGTGGTAGGAGAGCGTTCTAAGTGCGTTGAAGTCAGACCGGAAGGACTGGTGGAGCGCTTAGAAGTGAGAATGCCGGTATGAGTAGCGAAAGATGGGTGAGAATCCCATCCACCGTATGACTAAGGTTTCCTGAGGAAGGCTCGTCCGCTCAGGGTTAGTCGGGACCTAAGTCGAGGCCGATAGGCGTAGACGATGGACAACAGGTTGATATTCCTGTACCACCTCCCCGCCGTTTGAGTAATGGGGGGACGCAGTAGGATAGGGAAAGCGCGTCGTTGGTTGAACGCGCCCAAGCAGTAAGGCGTGGAAGTAGGCAAATCCGCTTCCTGTAACGTTGAGCTGTGATGGGGAGCTCTT
>NZ_LT985980.1:2385346-2386003 GCF_900291985.1 Lysinibacillus timonensis
TAAATAGTGAAGTGATGATGGCAAAGAGGTCACACCCGTTCCCATACCGAACACGGAAGTTAAGCTCTTTAGCGCCGATGGTAGTTGGGGGCTTCCCCCTGTGAGAGTAGGACGTCGCTTCGCACAAAGCACCGCTGAAATTTCAGTGGTGCTTTTTTATTTCAAGAAAGCCCCCAACTCCAAGAACCGAAGGTTCAATTGGCGCGGCTAAGGAAACGAATATTGATTGATAAGGTAAGATATAACAGTAAGGATTCGAGAAGTGGGAGGACCAAGGATTTCAAGGAACCAAGGAGAGAGGAGCGAAGTGTACTCTGTACATGAGCACCGCAACGACGCAGGTGACGCAGAAATCCGACGTGTCATCGCGCTTCGAGATAGCGCCGATGGTAGTTGAGGGGCACCCCCTGTGAGAGGTAGACGAGCGCTTCGCACAAAACACCGCTGAGTTTCAGTGGTGTTTTTTATTTTTTTATTTCAAGAAAGCCCCCAACTCCAAGAACCGAAGGTTCAATTGGCGCGGCTAAGGAAACGAATATTGATTGATAAGGTAAGATATAACAGTAAGGATTCGAGAAGTGGGAGGACCAAGGATTTCAAGGAACCAAGGAGAGAGGAGCGAAGTGTACTCTGTACATGAGCACCGCAACGACGCAG
>NZ_LT985980.1:2386010-2436010 GCF_900291985.1 Lysinibacillus timonensis
GGAAACGAATATTGATTGATAAGGTAAGATATAACAGTAAGGATTCGAGAAGTGGGAGGACCAAGGATTTCAAGGAACCAAGGAGAGAGGAGCGAAGTGTACTCTGTACATGAGCACCGCAACGACGCAGTTGACGCAGAAATCCGACGTGTCATCGCGCTTTGAGATAGTGCCGATGAAGTTGAGGGGCACCCCCTGTGAGAGGTAGACGAGCGCTTCGCACAAAACACCGCTGAGTTTCAGTGGTGTTTTTTTATTTCAAGAAAGCCCCCAACTCCAAGAACCAAAGGTTCGATTGGCGCGGCTAAAGAAATGGATATACTTCCATAAGGTAAATATCACAGTAAGGATTCGAAAAGTGGGAGGACCAAGGATTTCAAGGAACCCAGGAGAGAGGAGCGGAGTGTACTCTGTACATGTGCACTGTAAACGACGCAGGTGACGCAGAAATCCGACGTGTCATCGCGCTTCGAGATAGCGCCGATGGTAGTTGAGGGGCACCCCCTGTGAGAGGTAGACGAGCGCTTCGCACAAAGCACCGCTGAGTTTCAGTGGTGTTTTTTTATGTGTGTCAGGTATGGCAACTATCTAGATGGGAAAGTCCACTGTGGGGGTACACCAACCGCTAAGGAAGCGCAAGATATTAAAAACTATCTGATACGTTGAGTTTGAATGCCAATTTAATAACGTACAATGATGCTCGTTTAACAATGTACTTTTTGATCTCTAGTGTCTATTATAACTTTACCTGGAGGAGAGGAGCATGAATAATCTTGTCAGGTCAGAAACCCTTGATAACAGATTTCAAACATTCAAATTAATTTATGAAATAAAGACTGTGGATAAATATATTATAAATCCATCAACTTATAGTTGTGGATAAGTTATAATTCGAAAAATATCCACATGTTGATAAGTGGGAATTAGTAAATCGATTGTGGGTATTCTCATTACATCAGTGGAGGAGATTACAAAGAATTAAAACATTAATAACTAAGGGTGTAATTATATAAATTAGTTGTTATTTTTTAAGGGAAACATAGATAGGGTAAATAAAAATAAATAGAAATAGATGTATAATAAAAAGAAAAGGATGAATGGAGTGAGATGATTGAAAAAGGAGAAACCTCTAGTAGAGGCCTTACAGAGGTTTGTTGAGAAGGAACCACAATCTTTGCATGTGCCAGGTCATAAAAATGGTCTACTCTCGACATTGCCAAAGGAGATAAAATCTGCACTTTCATATGATTTAACTGAATTAACAGGATTAGATGACTTTCACAATCCTGAAGAAGCGATATTAAAAGCAGAAGTGTTATTAGCAGAGGCCTATCAATCAGATCGTAGTTTCTTTCTAGTAAATGGCTCTACAGTTGGTAATATAGCGATGATTTATGCTACTTGTAAAAGAAATGATCAGATTATCGTTCAACGTAATGCACATAAATCTATTTTCCATGCTTTAGAGCTTGTTGGTGTAAATGCGATATATTTATCGCCGGATTGGGATGATTGTACAAATACTGCGTCAGTTATTTCATTTGAGACACTTAGTGAGGCGATTCAAATACATAAAAATGTAAAAGCCGTTGTTTTGACTTATCCTACATATTACGGAATTGCCAATAGCAATTTAAAAGCTCAAATTGAATTATGTCATTCACACAATATCCCTGTATTAGTAGATGAAGCTCATGGAGCACACTTTATTGCAAGTGAATATTTCCCTCCATCAGCATTACAACTAGGAGCAGACATTGTTGTTCAATCTGCTCATAAAACATTACCCGCAATGACAATGGCGTCTTTTTTGCATGTGAAATCAGATATTGTTAATGTTGAAAAGGTAAACCATTATTTGCGTATGTTGCAGTCAAGTAGCCCTTCTTACTTATTATTAGCCTCTTTAGATGATGCAAGGCACTATGTTCATAACTATTTAGAGAGCGATGGCGTCTATCTCTTAAGTAAAAGGAATCTATGGTTAGATGCATTAAAATCAATTCAATCTTTAGAAGTAATTGAAGTAGATGATCCTTTAAAAATCCTACTACGGGTAAATGGATATACAGGTTTTCAATTAAAGGAAGCATTAGAGTCACATGATTTGCATGTTGAGTTAGCAGATGTTTATCAAGTTTTATTAATATTACCTTTACTAAAGTATGGCCAAGCATATCCATTTGCTGAAATGCGAATCCGTATTAAGGAAGCAGTTGGTAACTTGAAAAGTAATAAAAAGGGGTTAATAAAACAAGGTTATAAACCATCATCTTTTACTACTCCAATAATCTCACCAGAGTATTCATTAGCTCAAATTGAAGATTTAGATAAAGAGTGGGTTCCATATATGCGAGCAATAGGACGTGTGTCTGCTAGTATGATCATACCATATCCACCTGGAATCCCTTTGTTGGTTCCAGGCGAAAAAATAACAGTTTCTAAGTTAAGTCAGCTAGAGGAGTTACTTATGGCTGGGGCATCATTTCAAGGTGAACATCACTTAGACGAAAAACTAATACAAGTCATAAAGTAACCGTCGGAGGAATATAAACATGAAAAGAAATTTATTTATTACATTTGAGGGCCCAGAAGGAGCAGGAAAAACAACAGTAATAAAGAAAATAGTAGAGCGAATGGAACTTCAAAAAATAGATGTCCTTGCGACTAGAGAGCCAGGTGGAATTGAGATTGCAGAAAAAATACGGGAAGTAATTTTAAATCCGGCTCATACGGCTATGGATGAAAGGACAGAAGCATTATTATACGCGGCTGCTAGAAGTCAACATTTTTATGAAAAAGTACTTCCTGCGCTTAGTGAAGGAAAGTTAGTTTTATGTGATCGATTTATTGATTCATCCTTAGCATATCAAGGTTATGCTCGGGAGATAGGAATTGAGGAAGTACTTGCAATTAATGAATTTGCCATTGGAAAGAGAATGCCGGATGTTACAGTATTATTTGATATTGAACCAGAAGTTGGACTTGCTCGAATTGAAGCACACAGTGCAAGAGAGGTAAACAGACTAGATGTGGAGAATCTAGCGTTTCATAAGAGAGTTCGCGCTGGCTATTATGAAGTAATGAAACGCTATCCTGAGAGAATTCATAAAGTTAACGCTGAGCAGGAGCTTGAACAAGTCACTGAAGAAGTTTGGAAGATAATTGAAAAAGTACTAAATGAAAAGAAATGATGTAGGCTTCATAGTTATGTTATAATGATAGAAACATTTAGTATGCTCAAATTATAAAAGAACACACAGAAGAATGCATTCATAGAATATATCAATATTGACTATTTAGAGTCGACACGAAGATTTATTGAAAATAATGAGGAGTGATCGAGGATGAAATTAGTTGTTGCTGTTGTACAGGATCAGGATAGTAATCGGTTGGCAAATGCTTTAACGAAGAACAATTTCCGTGCTACCAAATTAGCAAGTACAGGGGGTTTTCTCCGTTCAGGAAATACAACGTTTCTAATAGGAACAGAAGATTCATTAGTACCTCAGTTACTTGATATTATTCGTGATAATTGCCGTTCAAGAGAACAGCTTGTATCTCCCGTTTCACCATTAGGAGGGAATGCAGATTCTTATATACCGTACCCAGTTGAAGTTGAGGTAGGGGGAGCAACTGTTTTTGTTTTACCAATTGAACAGTATCATCACTTCTAAAATGAGCTAATGAAGCTCGAAATACAGTGTTTAATAAAGCGTCCGAATACTTAAGATGCCTGAAGTGTGGAGGCGAATAAAGTTGAAAATTAATCAGGATTTACGAGTGGGATTAAAACCTAACCATAATGATATAAAACAATCAAATCAATCAGGTAACCGTTTTGGAGAAATGGTAGTTAAACAAGGTTCAAAAATGCAGCAAGAGCAATTGACTAGGCTTTTAGGTGATATATCCGCTGTGGGTGACCGAGTTGCAAGATCACGAAATTTAAGAGAACTAGCACGTTTTAAAATGCTCGTGAAACGCTTTTTACAAGAAGCAGTAGAATATGGCCTTGAAGCGAAACAATCACACACTTGGAATCGCTTTGGTGAAGGACGTCGTTTAAAGATTGTTGAGACGATTGATAATAGGCTAGTTGAATTAGCAGAAGCTCTTTTAGATGAAGAAAAAGAAACAATTGACTTGCTCGATAAAATTGGGGAAATTAAGGGTCTCTTGATTAATTTATATATGTAATGCCCGTGTCTTCGAAATGACACGGGATTTTTACTAAGGGCAATATATGAATGAATAAATGATGAAAAGTCTATGTTTTATGTAACATATTACGACAATAATCATCAACTGACATTATAATATCATTAATAGAGATCAATGATATTATAATGTTTATCTATAGTAAAAGGTGAATGGTATGACTGTGAATGTTGAGGAACTCATAAAATTACAACCTGTAGTAATGAAGCAACTTCAGACTATTTTTGAAAAAAAACGAACAGCTCATGCGTATATATTTGATGGAGCAAATGGCACAGGAAAGAAGGATGTTGCTATCTTTTTTGTAAAGCTATTATCATGTCTGAACTTGTCGGAAAATGTTTCATGTGAAACATGTAGAAATTGTAAACGTATTAATTCAGGTAATTATCCTAATCTAATTCAAATTGAACCAGAAGGACAATTTATAAAAATTGACCAAATACGTGAACTTATAACCGAAATGACGAGAACTGGATTCGAAGAAGGGCCGAAGTTCTATATTATTCATAATGCAGATCGCCTTAATAATTCGTCAGCTAATACATTGTTGAAATTTCTAGAGGAACCGGAGGGAGAAGTAACCGCTATTTTGTTAACGGATAGCTACCAATCTATTTTACCTACTATTCGCTCAAGATGTCAGCATATCAAGTTTTCAGATGTTCCACGGGCTATTTTAATGAAGAAATTAAAAGACCAAGGGATTTCTTTATCTATGGCTTCTACAGTTAGTCAAGTCACAAATAACTTAGAAACTGCAATTTTTTTAGCAAAAGACGAGCAGTTTGCACATGTTAGAAAAACAGTGTTAAAATTAGTTGAAGCAATCAGAAAAAATGTACATGATGCCTTATTTATTGTGTACGAGGATTGGCTTCCTTCATTAAAAGAAAAAAGCGATACTGAGCTTGCGCTAGATTTATTGCTTTTTGCATATAGAGATATTGTCGCTGTTAAAGCTGACTCTAAAACGTCACTTGTCTATCCAGATATGTTATCAAGTTTTAGAGAGATTGCACTGCATAGTACATTTGAACAACTCTCTAATCAAATGCAGGCTATATTGATGGCAAGACAAAATTTACAGCGAAATATGAATAGAACGCTGATGATGGAGCAGTTAATGCTGAATCTGCAGGAGGGATATACATTTGTATAATGTAGTAGGTGTCCGTTTTAAAAAGGCGGGTAAAATATATTACTTTGATCCTGCGATGTATCTACTAGAAAAGGGACAGCACGTGATAGTAGAAACAGCCCGCGGGGTTGAATTTGGGAAAGTTGTTGTTCCAATGAAGCAAGTAGGTGAGAAAGATGTCGTCTTACCTTTAAAACAGGTTTTACGCCCAGCAGATGAACGCGATAAAATCCAAGTAGAAGAAAATTATGCTGAATCAAAACGGGCTTTTGAATTAGCTAACGAAAAAATTAACGAACATAAGCTAGATATGAAGCTTGTAGATGTTGAATATACATTTGATCGAAATAAAATTATCTTTTATTTTACTGCTGAAGGGCGAGTAGATTTTCGTGAGTTAGTAAAGGATCTAGCTTCGATTTTCCGTACTCGTATTGAGCTTCGTCAAATTGGAGTTCGCGATGAAGCAAAACTACTTGGTGGTATTGGACCTTGTGGGCGAATGCTTTGTTGTTCAACATTTTTAGGTGATTTTGATCCTGTATCAATTAAAATGGCAAAGGATCAAAACTTATCATTAAATCCAACCAAAATCTCTGGAATTTGCGGTCGTTTAATGTGTTGTTTAAAATACGAAAACGACGATTATGAGAGTGCAAAAGAAGGTATGCCGGATATAGGTGATGATACAATGACACCAGATGGTATTGGAAAAGTTGTTGGTATCAACGTCCTTGAACGTATTCTTCAAGTATACTTAGAAGAGCAAGAAAGAACTGCGGAATATTCGTTAGACGAAATACTCGAATGTGAGAAAAACTTGATATAGATATTAACTTTATAATGCATTTTTTTAAGGGAGATTATTTGGCAAATGAAATATGAGGTCACTCTCTAATAGATTGTTGATATATGAAGTTAATAGCCTCCGGCGGATGTCACAGATGGGTGAAAACTTTTCGAGCGGAGAGCTCAAAAAAATCTGGGCCAAATTCGCCAAGGCGAATTTGATTAAATTAATGGGGTGGGCTTTTCGTGAAGGATCGTAATTTCTTAGATACTGTTATGGAGTTCGAACAACAGCTCGAATCGCTACAGCAACAATACAATGAACTAAAACAATTTGTTGCACATATGGTGGAAGATCATCAAACACTTCAAACAGAAAACCTTCACCTACGTCGGCGTTTAGAAGAGCTATTATCTCAAGATAGTGATGATTTAGAGAAAGATAGCAATAATAAACCAGCTAGAACTTTAGATATTGGAGAAGGATATGATAATTTGGCACGTCTCTATCATGAAGGTTTCCATGTATGTCATGTCCATTTCGGAAGTTTAAGAAAAGGTGAAGATTGCTTGTTTTGTCTATCATTTTTAAATAAACAAAACAGTTAATGAATGTACTTACCGAAGACTGAAACCACTAGTGGTGTTCAGTCTTTTCTTATGATGACAGGAGGTAATACAATGGACCAGTGGTTAAAAGAGGATGAACGACTCGATTACTTATTAGCTGAGGACTTAAGGATCATACAAAGCCCTTCAGTGTTTTCTTTTTCGTTAGATGCTGTTCTTTTGTCCAGATTTGTAGGCGTACCTTATCAAAAAGGTCAAATTGTTGATCTTTGCTCAGGCAATGGTGTGATTCCCCTATTTTTGAGTGCTAGAACAAAAGCTGATATTATCGGTGTGGAAATTCAAGAGCGTTTATATGATATGGCTATTCGAAGTATAAAATATAATAAGTTAGAAAACCAAATTTCTATGATTCATGGTGATGTGAAAAAAATACCCTCCATCCTAGGGATCGAAAAATATGATACTGTAACTTGTAATCCGCCCTATTTCACAACTAATGAATTAAGTGATAAAAATACTAGTGAACATTATGCTATCGCACGTCATGAGATTCATTTAACACTGTATGAAGCTATTGAGGCAAGTAGCAGACTATTAAAACAAGGTGGTAAAGCTGCATTTGTTCACCGTCCAGGACGTTTTATCGATATCGTTACAGCAATGAGAGAAAATCGCCTAGAGCCAAAGCGGATTCGCTTAGTTTACCCTAAGGTAGGGAAGGAAGCGAACATTTTACTAATAGAAGCAATAAAAGACGGTAAACCAGATTTAAAAATATTACCACCTTTATACGTCTATGATCATCAAAATCAGTATACACAAGAAGTGAGTGAGATATTATATGGAGACAAAGGCTAGTCATTACTTCTATGTACTTGAATGCGCGGATGATTCTTTATATGCAGGTTATACAAACAACCTAGAAAAAAGAATTGCAGCGCATAATACGGGAAAAGGAGCTAAGTATACTAAACCACGTATTCCAGTAAAATGTGTTCATTATGAAATATTTGAGACAAAACAAGAGGCAATGAGAGCAGAATACGCCTTTAAACAATTAGATCGACGTACAAAACTAAGCTATATTGGAGGGCGAAAATGAAATCACAAAAAAGCAGTCAGCATGAGCAGGGAAGTTGTCTATATTTAGTAGCTACTCCTATAGGCAATTTAGAAGATACGACAATGCGTGCACTTCGTATTTTAAAGGAAGTTGATGTCATTGCAGCCGAGGATACTCGTAATACAAAGAAGCTATGTAATTATTTTGAGATTTCAACACCTCTAGTTAGTTATCATGAACATAACCAAGAACAAGGTGGCGAAAAAATTCTTACATATTTACGTGAAGGTAAATCTGTTGCACTTGTTAGTGACGCAGGTCTTCCTTGTATTTCTGATCCTGGTGCCGATATTGTCGTAAAGGCAATTGAAGAAGAAATTGCTGTTGTACCTATACCAGGTGCCAATGCCGCTTTAACAGCACTAATTGCCTCAGGGATATCTCCACAGCCATTTTATTTCTTTGGTTTTTTAAACCGCAATAAAAAAGAGCGTAAGCAACAGATAGAAAAGTTAATAAATCGTGAGGAGACGATTATTTTTTATGAGGCACCTCATCGATTAAAAGATACGTTAAAGGATCTTGAACAGATTCTAGGAAATCGACAAATTGTTATGGCACGTGAGTTAACAAAGAAGTTTGAAGAATTTTTAAGAGGTACCATTCAGGAAGCAATTGATTGGACAAGTAGTAACGAAATTCGTGGAGAATTTTGTCTTATTGTGGAGGGTCAAACAGAAGTTGTTTTAGAGGATCAACAAAATTACTGGGATGATATGGGGATTGTTGAACATATTGATTATTTAATAGATGAAAAACGTTTTTCTTCAAAAGAAGCAATAAAAGAGGTTGCGAAGATTCGTGGTCTATCAAAAAGAGATGTTTATCAAACCTATCATCAATAATTTAGATAAAAAAGCGTCTACTACTTTATAGGTTGGGTAGTAACGCTTTTTTTATTTGTTTTATTTTTTTAAGTGAGCTTGGATTTCTCTCATTAAGATATCTGCACCTTCTGGGCTTAAAATAAGCTTTCCATCAGCTAAACGGAAATTCTCATCAGACACTTCACCAGTTACAGCACATGTCATATTTGGCATATATTTCTTAAGGATGATTCGGTCATCATCAACGTAAATTTCCAACGCATCTTTTTCAGCGATTCCTAATGTGCGACGAAGTTCTATAGGAATTACTACACGACCTAATTCATCGACTTTTCGTACAATACCAGTTGATTTCATTAATATATTTCCTCCTAAAAATTGTGTCGTATTATTATTCGTCATATTTCGACATATTTCCTAACTGTATAAAATATACCAAGTAATACCATATACGTCAATAATTTAGTATATAACAAATATAAAAAGGTAAATTTTTGTGTCAAATTGATTAAATATGAGAGAAAAGTAAAGATTCTTAATATAAAACGACATTAGATATTGTAATGTTCCCAATTCGAAGTAATTTTACTCAGTTGATTATTATTAATCTTTGCTAATATTCTTTCATTGAAACCAAATTCTTACTTCGCTAGAATAAGTAGTATAAGAAATTAACATTGGAGGCAGTTTTCGTGAGCGACAAAAAAACTTTTTATATAACAACACCTATTTATTATCCAAGTGGTAAATTCCATATCGGAACTGCTTATACAACAGTTGCATCTGACACGATGGCACGTTATAAAAGACTTCGTGGTTATGATGTTCGTTTTTTAACTGGGATGGATGAGCATGGTCAGAAAATACAAGAGAAGGCAAGTGAAGCAGGTAAACATCCACAACAATATGTAAATGAAATTGCAGATGCTGCAAGAAAATTATGGTCTCAAATGGATATTTCCTATGATGACTTTATTCAAACAACACAAGAGCGACATGTTAAAAGTGTCGAAAAAATATTCCAAAAGTTCTTGGAAAATGGAGATATATATAAGGGTGAATATGAAGGATGGTATTGTACACCTTGTGAGTCCTTTTATACTGAAACACAATTAGAAAATGGAAACTGTCCAGATTGTGGCCGCCCAGTTCATAAAGTAAAAGAAGAATCTTACTTCTTTAATATGAAGAAATACGCGGATCGTTTACTTCAATATTACGAGGAAAATGTAGAATTTATTGAGCCAGAGTCTAGAAAAAATGAAATGATTAATAATTTCATTAAGCCTGGGTTAGAGGATTTATCAGTGTCCCGTACGTCATTTGACTGGGGTATTAAAGTACCAGGGGACCCAAAACATGTCATCTATGTATGGGTTGATGCTCTTTCAAATTATATTACAGCTTTAGGATATGCTTCAGAAAATGAGGAATTATTTAATAAATATTGGCCTGCAGATGTACATGTAGTAGGGAAAGATATTGTTCGCTTCCATACGATTTACTGGCCAATATTCTTAATGGCTTTAGATTTACCGCTTCCAAAAAAGGTATTTGCTCACGGCTTTATTATGATGAAAGACGGTAAAATGTCTAAATCAAAAGGAAATGTTGTATATCCAGAAATGTTAATTGAACGTTATGGTTTAGATGCAACTCGTTATTTCTTACTTCGTGAATTACCTTTTGGTTCTGATGGCGTATTTTCTCCTGAATCTTTTGTTGAACGTACTAATTTTGATTTGGCAAATGATCTAGGAAATTTACTTAACCGTACAGTTTCTATGATGAATAAATACTTTAACGGCGATATACCAACGGATAATTTAGGTGAAACTGAATTTGATTTACAGTTAAAATCTCACGCAATTGAGACACGAAAAAAATTCGAAGATAATATGGAAAAGATGCAATTTAGTGTGGTATTAGCAGATTTATGGTCGCTTGTATCAAGAACAAATAAATATATTGATGAAACTGCCCCATGGGTATTGGCGAAAGATGAGGAAAATAAACCAAAATTAGCTATGGTTATGGCGAATTTAGCTGAAAGTTTACGTCATATTGCAGTTATGTTACAACCGTTTATGACTTCAACACCTAAGAGAATTATTGAACAGCTAGGGTTGAAAGATGAGTATTTAACATGGGAATCAATCCAACAATTTGGAAATGTTATTCCAAAAAATATAAAAGTAGCAGAAAAGGGAATACCTATCTTCCCTCGTTTAGACTCTGAGGAGGAAATTTCCTATATACGAGACCAAATGAGAGCATCTGTTAAGACACCTCAAGCAGAAGAGGCATCGAAAAAAATTGAAACACCTGATGTACCAGAAATTACAATAGATGATTTCCAAAAAATAGATCTCCGTGTTGCAACAGTAATTGCATGTGAACATGTGCCAAAAGCAGATAAATTACTAAAATTACAAGTTGATTTAGGCTATGAGAAAAGACAAGTTGTATCAGGAATTGCAGAACATTATAAGCCTGAAGAATTGGTTGGTAAAAAGGTTATTGTTGTTGCTAACTTAAAACCAGTTAAACTTCGTGGTGAACTTTCTCAAGGAATGATTTTAGCGGGGTCTCATGATGGTATATTATCCGTTGCATCGGTTGATCCTAAGTTGGAAAACGGAGCTAAAGTTAAGTAACCTTTTAGAGTTAAACGCCTGTTGAACCTTTATAGTTCAGCAGGTTTTTCATTCTAAATATAAAAGAAAAACATTATTTTTAAATAATACATTTAATACTTTTAAGTAATTTGTCGAAATGTTGTTTTATTTCATTTTTGTTACATTTTTAAAAATAATTATTTATCGTAATATATTTGTAATATTTTTGTGAAAATTGTAATGATTAAAATCAATAAAATGGAACCTAGGAGAATGAAAATGTTTATAGATACACATGTCCATCTAAATGCAGACCAATATGTTGAAGATTTAACAGAAGTAATTGATCGCGCACTCAAAGCTAAGGTTGGGAAAATGGTAGTTGTTGGATTTGATCGGATAACAATTGAAAGAGCCATGAAACTGATTGATGAATACGAGTTTATTTATGCAGTAATTGGCTGGCACCCTGTAGATGCAATTGATTGCTCTGATGAAGACTTACTTTGGATTGAAGAGTTAACTAAACACCCAAAGGTAGTTGGAATCGGGGAAACGGGGTTGGATTATCATTGGGATAAATCACCAAAGGATATCCAGCAAGAGTTGTTCAGAAGACAAATTCGTTTGGCACAAAAAGTGAACCTACCAATCATTATTCATAATCGTGAAGCAACTGGTGATATAGTTAAAATATTACATGAAGAAAACGCAGCGTCTGTAGGCGGAATCATGCATTGTTTTAGTGGTAGTGTAGAAACTGCCAAAGAATGTATTGCTATGAATTTTATGATTAGTCTAGGGGGACCTGTTACTTTTAAAAATGCAAAAACACCCAAAGAAGTTGCAAAAGAAATTCCTTTAGAGCATTTATTAATTGAAACAGATGCGCCATACTTAGCTCCGCATCCATACCGCGGGAAGCGCAATGAACCATCACTTGTACCGCTTGTGGCAGAAGAAATAGCCCGTTTGAAGGGTATTTCTGTCGAAGAGGTAGGGGTGGAAACTTCTACCAATGCAACTAGAATATTTAACTTTTAATGTATAATTTCCCAAATCGTCTCCGATACTGCTTTTAGGTGGATCTAGCAAGATATGTGCTTATTTTATTTCTAAAATAGTTGACATCCTAAAAAGAAGCCCGTATAATCCAACGAGTATCAAGGAGGCGTTTTTTCATGTCAAAATTCTCCATGAAAAACTTGTTCTCTGGATCATTGAGGAGTAAGCAGGCAATTGTACGAGTAATATCACTAGTGTTGTTTGCTTCAGTTATTTCGTTCGTTCTATACCAAGGAACGAAGACTCCAATTGTACTTACTACAAACGGAGAAGAACAACAAATCTTAACACACGCGAATACAGTTGGCGATCTTTTAGAAGAAAAAGATTTAGTCATCTCAGATTATGATAAAGTAGTACCCTCATTGACAACCGAAGTCGTCACTGGAATGACGATTAATTGGGAACAGGCAAGAGAAGTAGTAATTTCAGTTGACGGAAAACAGTCAAGTATATGGACAACTGAAAGCAAAGTGAAGAACATTTTGGAACAAGCTAATGTTAATGTCACAGAGTATGATCATGTATCAGTTGCTTTGGACGAGAATTTAGTTGATAACAAAATCGATATTCAAAAGGCGTTTCAGGTAACGCTTGTCGATGGATCAAAAGAGAGGCAAGTTTGGTCCACTTCGACTACGGTCGCTAACTTTTTAAAGCAACAAGACATTCAACTTAACGAACTTGATCGTGTCGAGAATGATTTGGAGTCTGTTATCACTCCAGAAGATAAAGTAAAAATTGTTCGAGTAGAAAAAGTTACCGATGTAGTGGAAGAACCTTTAGAATTTGCAGTTGAAACAAAATCTGATGCTTCACTGTTACAAGGAGAAAAGAAAGTTGTAACAAAAGGTGAACAAGGAATTGTTTCTCGGACATATGAAGTTACGAAGGAAAATGGAAAAGTAATAGACAAAGTACTAAAATCAGAGGAAGTCATTAAAGAACCTACTACTAAAGTTGTATCTGTCGGTACAAAAGTAGTAACTGCAAGTGTCTCTCGTAATGACAGCCCTTCAACAAGCAGTAAAGAATTTTATGTAACTGCTACAGCATATACACCATCTTGTTCTGGATGTTCTGGATATACAGCAACAGGCATTAATGTTCAAGAGAACCCTAACATGAAAATCATAGCGGTTGATCCTAATGTCATCCCACTTGGAACAAAAGTTTGGGTTGAAGGTTATGGAAATGCTATTGCAGCCGACACAGGAGGATCGATTCAAGGTAATAAAATCGATGTTCTTATGCCAACAAAGTCAGATGCTTATAGTTGGGGAAGAAAAAAAGTACTAGTAAAAATATTAGATTAGCAAATTCCAAAATGTTCGTATAGCTTTCCTGATTTTTATCGGGAAAGCTTTTTTCGATTTGTAATTTGAATATCGGGAATAATGATAATAATCGGTAATTAAAAGACGTTTCTAATATAGAAGAAGAAACCGTCTTAGGCAAAACTGTCATGAGCTCAAACAGTGTTTCTATGCTAAAATGTTCAAGGAGTATTAGGAAATGAGGAACGGAATTGGAAATACAAGAAATCATCGTCGTAGAAGGCAAAGACGATACGACAGCAATCAAACGAGCAGTGAATGCAGATACAATTGAAACAAATGGTTCAGCTATTTCAAAAGAAACATTAAATAGAATTGCACATGCACAACAAAAAAGGGGAGTAATTGTTTTTACAGATCCAGATTATCCTGGCCAGAGAATTAGAGCGATTATCGATGAACATGTACCAGGAGTAAAACATGCGTTTATTTCTAAAGATAAAACGATTGCGAAGAATGGAAAAGGTTTAGGTGTTGAACATGCACGTGATGAAGATATAAAAGAAGCATTAAGAAATGTTTATACACCTAGTCTTCGTAAAAATGGAATTAAGGAAGAAATAACAAGAGAGGATCTTTTGATAGCTAGATTAATTGGACATCCGCAGTCTAAATCACGTAGATATCAGTTAGGTGAAATCTTGAACATTGGAATGACAAATGGAAAGCAGCTACATAAAAGACTTGTAATGTTTCAAATATCAAAAGAACAATTTGCGAATGCTATCAAGAAGCTTAACCAGGAGGATGTAAATGAATAAAGATATAGCAACACCAATCCGAACAAAAGAAATACTGAATAAATACGGGTTCTCCTTTAAAAAGAGCTTGGGTCAGAACTTTATAATAGATCCGAATATATTGAGAAATATTGTTAGTCATGCAGATCTAAAGGCTAATAGTGGAGCTATTGAAGTTGGCCCTGGTATAGGAGCACTAACTGAACATTTAGCTCGTTCTGCTAAAAAGGTAGTAGCATTTGAAATTGACCAGCGTCTTTTACCAGTACTTGAAGATACACTGAGTCCGTATAGCAATGTCAAAATCATTCATTCAGATGTATTAAAAGCAGATGTTGCTCAAGTAATAAAAGAAGAATTGAAGGATATGGAGGATATAATGGTTGTAGCGAATTTACCATATTATGTAACTACTCCTATTCTTATAAAACTTTTAACAGAAAAACTACCGATACGTGGTTTAGTTGTGATGATGCAAAAGGAAGTTGCTGATCGTATAACGGCTAAACCAGGTACAAAAGAGTATGGTTCACTATCAATTGCGATTCAATACTATGGAAAATCAGAGGTTGCAATGATTGTTCCGAAAACGGTCTTTATGCCTCAGCCAAATGTCGATTCAGCGGTTATTCGTATTATTAAACATGAAAATCCTCCTGTTCAGGTAATAAGTGAGGAGTTTTTCTTTGAAGTTACACGTGCTTCTTTTGCACAAAGGAGAAAAACAATTTTTAATAATTTGCAATCAGGGCTATACTTAGGAAAAGAAAAGAAAGATAAAATTACTGAAGCCCTTGTATCTTGTGGTATTGAACCTTCTAGAAGGGGCGAAACGCTTACAATTGAGGAATTTGGTAAATTAGCTGATGCACTTTATCCGGTATTTTTCAATAAATAATTTCATGAATTCAGATAAAAAATATGCCTCAATTAACCGTTTTTTATTGAAAATATATTGACAGAGATAATTGTCTGCTGATAAAATATTATATTTTATTGACAAAGTGTAAAATCTAGGCTATACTATTATATAGTGAGGTGTATGCGGAAATGCCAAAAACTATAGCAGACATTAAAAAGTCTTTAGATTGTAATTTGGGTAAACGTTTGTTATTAAAAGCAAACGGAGGACGTAAAAAGACGGTTGAGAGTCACGGGGTTTTAAGTGAAACTTATCATGCAGTTTTTGTTGTAGAACTTGATCAAGACGAAAACGCATGTAAACGCGTTTCTTACAGCTACACAGATATTTTAACAGAAGCAGTAGAGATTACTTTTTTAGACGATACGCAAGTTGCTATCGCAAAATAAGTAGTTAAGATTATATTTCGCAAAAACACTCATTTTTATAATGAGTGTTTTTGGTTTATTTGCACATACTACATACGTCAACCTACTTATTGTGAGGAGGTAACTGCATGTCAAGAAGAAGAGGTATCATGTCGAATCGTCTAAAAGAAGAGATAGCTAAGGAACTCGGATTTTATGATGTAGTCGAGCGTGAGGGCTGGGGCGGAATTAGGGCCCGAGATGCAGGGAATATGGTAAAGCGAGCAATTGAAATGGCCGAGCAAGGTCTAGCACAGCAAGCAAACCAAAACAATACAAATAAGTAGCGTTGACATGTTGCCAACAACAATCATTCTTATGGTTGTTGTTGGTTTTATTTTTATAGAAAGTATATTATTTCAGTTAATGTAACAAGTTTGTATAAACACCATTTTTCCATTTGTATGATAAAATAAATGACATTAAACTAGAAAATAGAGTAAAGAAAAGAAATAATATTCAATTCGTTATACCAACCCCTTTAGGAGGATTAGAAATGCTTTATGTAAAAGCGCCAGCAAAAATTAATTTAACATTAGATGTTTTATATAAAAGACCAGACCAGTTCCATGAAGTTGAGATGATTATGACAACGGTAGATTTAGCAGATCGTATCGGCCTTGAAACGAGAAATGATGGGTTAATAACAATTTCATCTACAAGCAGTATTGTTCCAGACGATAATAGAAATTTAGCTTATCAAGCTGCGCAATTATTAAAAGATACATATGGAATAGAAAAAGGTGTTTCTATCACGATTGATAAAGAAATCCCTGTTGCAGCTGGGCTTGCAGGTGGTAGTAGTGATGCTGCTGCTACTTTACGTGGCTTAAATGAAGTTTGGGACTTGAACTTGTCGTTGGATAAGCTAGCAGAACTCGGAGCCAAAATAGGATCAGATGTTTCTTTCTGTGTTTATGGAGGGACAGCGGTAGCCACAGGACGAGGAGAAAAGATTGAACATATCTCGGCCCCTCCAACTTGTTGGGTTGTTTTAGCTAAACCAAAGATTGGTGTATCTACTGCATCAGTATATGGTGGGCTTAATTTAGCTGATATTGAACATCCAAACACAAATCAAATGATTCAAGCTATTAAGGAAAATGATTATGAATTAATGTGTAACTCTCTAGGTAATGTGTTAGAATCAGTAACTTTTAAATTACATCCAGAAGTCGTAATGATTAAAGAGCAAATGAGGAAATTTGGTGCAGATGGTGTATTAATGAGCGGTAGCGGTCCAACAGTGTTTGGATTGGTAGATAGTGAGACACGATTGAGCAGAATTTATAATGGTTTAAGAGGCTTTTGTGAGGAGGTTTTTGCTGTCCGCCTACTAGGTGAAAGGAATCCACTTGCCTAAATGCGTACAATTGTGTTAACTTTTCTATAAAATATTCGTGTTTTGTAGGAACGATAATGGTACAAGTAATTACTGTAGTTTTATCGATTAAAAAGAAATTATTTTTTAGGAGAGGGTCGCATGAAATGGAAGCGAAGTGAACGCCTTGTAGATATGACGTACTATTTACTTGAGCATCCACATCAGCTGATCCCGCTAACTTATTTTTCAGATCTATATCAATCTGCAAAATCTTCAATTAGTGAAGATTTGACAATTGTTAAAGAAACCTTCGAAGAAAAAGGAATCGGGTTGTTGGTAACGTTACCTGGAGCTGCAGGTGGAGTGAAGTATATACCAAAAATGTTAGATGATGAAGTTCGTGAAGTCACTCATGTTTTAATATCTGAGTTAAGTAAATCAGATCGGTTATTACCTGGCGGGTATTTATTTATGACTGATTTATTAGGTAACCCTGAATTAATGAATCGAGTTGGAAAGGTATTTGCAAGTATCTTTGCTAATCAACACATTGATGTCATCATGACGGTTGCGACAAAGGGGATTTCGATAGCTCATTCTATAGCTAGACATTTAAATGTTCCAGTCGTTGTAGTAAGACGTGATAGTAAAGTAACAGAAGGCTCTACCGTAAGTATTAATTACGTTTCAGGCTCTTCCCGAAGAATTCAAACAATGGTGCTATCTAAACGGAGTATGAAAAGTGGACAACGCGTTCTAATAACAGACGATTTTATGAAAGTTGGAGGAACGTTAAATGGTATGAAAAATCTTTTAGAAGAATTTGATTGCGAACTTGCAGGTATTGCTGTATTAGTAGAAGCAGAGCATGCAGATGAGTCTTTAGTCGATGATTATTATTCGTTAGTAAAGCTGCATGCAGTAAATGAAAAGGATCGTACAATTGCTTTAAGCGAGGGTAATTATTTTTTAAAGGAGAGAAAGTAAATGAAAATTATATCAACAACTAACGCACCGGCGGCTATTGGACCATATGCACAAGGAATCGTGATTAACGGTTTATTTTTTAGTTCAGGTCAAATTCCCTTAACCGCTCAAGGAGAACTAATAGAAGGGGATATTGTTAGCCAGACAAACCAAGTATTTAATAATTTACGAGCTGTTCTAGCCGAGGCAGGTTCCTCTTTAGACAAAGTTGTGAAAACAACGGTTTTTCTAAAAGATATGAATGATTTTGCTGCCATGAACGAAACGTACGCAAAAAACTTCGGCAATCATAAACCTGCTCGTTCTGCAGTAGAAGTTGCTAGACTACCTAAAGATGTAAAAGTAGAAATTGAAGTAATTGCAGTAGTAGAATAAAGAATGTAATGGAGAATTCTAAATTCGGAATTCTCCATTTTTTATTAATTTAATGTTAAATTTGTAGAATAGTAAAAAAAATGATTCTAATTTTTTAGAAAATTAGGTAAAATAAGAAGGAAATTAGGAGAAATTGTAGAATTATAAACTTTCAAACGGCATCTTAGAAGGGAGGAGTGAGAGAATGTTAGTTACTGATGTTAGATTGCGACGTGTTCAAACTGATGGCCGCATGCGTGCTATTGCTTCTATAACTCTAGATGATGCATTTGTAGTGCATGATATTCGAGTAATTGATGGCAACAGCGGTTTATTTGTTGCAATGCCAAGTAAGCGAACTCCAGATGGGGAATTCCGTGACATTGCACATCCAATTAACTCTGACACTAGAAATATGATTCAAGAAGTAGTTTTAGCAGCTTATCATGCAGCTAGTGAAGAAGAAACACTTCAATTAGAAGAAGCAAATGTTTAATAGGTTTCAAAATGAGAGCCACTAGTAAAGAAAGGCTCTTTTTTTATTGGTGTAGAAGCATTTCTTTTCCTTTTCCATGTCAATAAAAAAATTAAAGTAAATTTTTAAATATGTAATAGTTTTGTCAAGTCTACATACCTTGAAAATCGACAGAATTTACTATATAGTCATAAGTGAATATTTACAATTGGAGGACTTACGATGACTAACATTTTTGCGGTAATTTTAGCTGCAGGTCAAGGAACACGAATGAAGTCCAAATTATATAAAGTGCTCCATCCTGTTTGTGGTAAACCAATGGTCGAACACGTTGTAGATAATATTCGAACATTAGATGTTAATCGAATCGTTACGATTGTTGGACACGGAGCTGAGATGGTGAAAGAACAGCTAGGAGAAAAAAGTGAGTATGTTCTCCAAGCTGAGCAATTAGGTACTGCTCACGCAGTACAACAAGCCGAATCAATTTTAGGTAACTTAGAGGGGACAACATTGGTGGTTTGTGGTGATACACCATTAATTCGTCCTGAAACGATTCAAGCTTTATATGAGTATCATCAAAAACAAAACGCAAAAGCAACTATCCTTACAGCAGTTGCAGAAAATCCAATTGGGTACGGCCGTATCATTCGAAATGAATCAGGTCAAGTAGCTCAAATAGTCGAACAAAAAGATGCTTCAGAAGAGCAGCAGATCGTGAAAGAAATAAATACAGGAACTTATTGCTTCGATAATAAAGCATTATTCGAGGCGTTAAAACTAGTTCAAAATGATAATGCACAAGGCGAGTATTATTTACCAGATGTAATTGAGATATTACAAAAGCAAGGTGAAATAGTTTCAGCTTATGCAACGAATGACTTTAATGAAATACTCGGTGTTAATGATCGTGTTGCATTATCACAAGCAGAAGAAATTATGCGAGTAAGAATTAATGAGTACCATATGAAAAATGGTGTGACGATTATTAACCCGTTAAATACACATATTAGTGTCGATGCAATTATTGGTCGTGATACAGTTATTAAACCAGGAGTTATTATTGAAGGTAGTACTAAAATAGGTGAAGATTGTGTTATTGGGCCAAATAGTCAAATTACAGATAGTCGAATTGGAGACCGCACAACAGTACAAAACTCCGTTGTACTCAATAGCTCTGTAGGGGAAGATACTACAATTGGACCATTTGCTCATTTACGTCCAGAATCAACTCTGGGCAACCATGTGAAAATTGGGAACTTTGTAGAAGTAAAGAAAAGTACATTAGGTAATGATACAAAAGTTTCGCATTTAAGTTATATTGGTGATGCTGAAGTAGGAAGCGATGTAAACATTGGTTGCGGATCTATTACAGTAAACTATGATGGTAAGAATAAATACAAAACTATTATTGAAGATCGTGTATTTGTAGGATGTAATTCGAACCTAGTTGCTCCTGTTAAAATTGGGGCGGGGTCGTTTATTGCTGCTGGTTCAACAATAACAAAAGAAGTACCTGAAGATGCACTTGCCATTGCACGTGCAAGACAAGAGAATAAACTAGATTACGCTAAAAAATTAAATTCAAAATAATTTGTAGACTTTTTAGGAGGCCACCATGCCGTATCAATATGCAGATTCAAAACTTAAAATCTTTTCACTAAATTCAAACTATCCATTAGCACAAGAAATTGCAGAAATTATGGGTGTTGAACTAGGGAAATCTTCTGTAAAACATTTCAGTGATGGAGAAGTCCAAATCAGTATTGAAGAAAGTATCCGTGGATGCGATGTTTTCATTGTTCAGTCCACTTCTGCTCCAGTAAATGAACATTTAATGGAATTATTAATTATGGTTGATGCGGTTAAACGAGCTTCTGCTCGTACTGTTAACGTTGTCATTCCTTATTATGGTTATGCTCGTCAAGACCGAAAAGCAAAAGCACGTGAGCCAATTACTGCAAAATTAGTTGCCAACTTATTAGAAACTGCGGGAGCTACTCGTGTTATCGTTTTAGATTTACATGCTCCACAAATTCAAGGTTTCTTCGATATTTTAATTGATCACTTAATGGCAGTACCTTTACTTTCTGAATATTTCTTATCAAAAAATTATTCTCCAGAAGAATTAGTTATTGTATCACCTGATCATGGTGGAGTAACAAGAGCAAGAAAAATGGCAGAAAGATTAAAAGCCCCAATTGCAATTATCGATAAACGCCGTCCGAAACCAAATGTAGCAGAAGTAATGAATATTGTTGGTAACATTGAAGGTAAGGTTTGTATCCTAATCGATGATATTATTGACACTGCTGGTACAATTACGCTTGGTGCTAACGCATTGAAAGAAAATGGCGCAAAAGAAGTCTATGCTTGCTGTTCACATCCGGTATTATCGGGTCCAGCTATTGAACGTATTGAAAATTCACCAATTAAAGAGTTAGTAGTGACAAACACAATTCAACTTCCAGAGGAAAAACGCTCTCCAAAAGTGAAACAATTATCTGTAGCTAATTTAATGGCGGATGCAATTTCTCGCGTATACGAAAACAAATCTGTAAGTACATTATTCGATTAATATTTAACAGGCCGACTTGAATTTAAAGTCGGCTTTTTGTTTAGCTTTTCAAATAAATAGACATACTAAAAAGTGTATATTTTTCTGAAAAGGAGTTTTGATAAATAATGAGCGTTACTCTACAGGCGACAAAGAGAACTACTGGTGCAAAATCTACATTAACAAGCTTAAGAAGACAGGGGAAATTACCTGCTGTGTTGTATGGTTATAATATTGAATCAATGCCGATTGTTTTAGATTATCTGGAAACGGCAAAGGCTGTTCAAAATTTTGGTCGTACAAGTGTTTTTCAAATTGATGTTGAAGGAAAAAGAGTCAATGCTGTTTTGAATGAAATTCAACGATGTGCACGAAAAGGTACAGTGAAACATGTAGATTTTCTATCCATCAATATGTCTGAAGAGTTAGAAGTAGAAGTACCTGTAGTACTTACTGGTGATTCAATTGGAGTTAAAACAGGCGGTGTAATAACGCAACCAACGAGACTGATTACAATCAAAGTAAAACCATCTGATATGCCTGAACAAATTGAAATCGATGTTTCATCTTTAGATATAGGGGATACTTTATCAGTAAGAGATTTACGAGATAAAATTCAATTTGAGGTAATCAATCCGGACGAGGATACTTTAGTGACTGTTACTCCACCAGTTACAGTGTCTGATGATACTGCAGGCCAAGGAGATACTGAAAATCAAGATATAAAAGCTACAGAAGCACCTGAATCTGAAAGTTAATTTAAAATGTATGAGCTTCTAACGCTCATACATTTTTACTTTTAAGTTAGAAGGTATTTGCTATGAAAAACTAATATGTGCTTAATAGGCAAAACATATGTTAAAATAGGCTACAATTAGATATTAAAGGGTGAGAAATAATGAAACTGATTGTTGGGTTAGGTAATCCAGGAAAACAATATGAACATACCCGTCATAACATTGGTTTTGAATGTATCGACGCTATAGCAGAAAAATGGAATGCTCCGTTAAATCAACTTAAATTTAATGGTTGTTATACAACGGTACATCGCCCTGAAGGCAAAGTAATGCTTTTAAAACCACTAACTTATATGAACTTATCAGGTGAATGTGTTCGGCCTATTATGGACTACTTTGATATAAGCGTTGAAAATCTTATTGTTATTTACGATGACTTAGATTTAGAAGTTGGAAAATTACGCTTGAGACAAAAGGGAAGTGCTGGTGGTCATAATGGAATCAAATCCTTAATTCATCATTTAGGCACTCAAGAATTTAATAGAATTAGGGTAGGCATTAGTCGTCCACCGCAAGGAATGAAAGTCCCCGACTACGTACTTTCTAAATTTACAAAAGATGAAGATCCTATCATTTATAGTGCAGTTAACAATACAGTCAACGCGATTGAAACTTCTTTATCTAAAAAGTTCTTAGAAGTTATGAACGAATTTAACGTTTCTAAATAGTCTAACAATCATCATGCATAATTGGTTGAAGTTAGGTCTATACTTTGAGTACATATAGGGATTGCCGAATGTATGAAAAGGAGGACGATTCTTCATGACTGTTCGATATCGCTGTCGACATTGTGAAACAGAAATTGGAACATTACCATTTGATGCAGATGAAACCATTAAAAAACTTCATTTATTTGAAGTTGGTGAAGTAGATGATTATGTTGAAAAAGATGAAAATGGACATACTACAGTACATTGTATTTGTGAACATTGTGAAGATTCATTACGTCAATTTCCAGATTATTATGCGCTAAAAAAATGGCTTCAATAAGAAATCGCTTTGGTCCCCTTTTAAGGGTCCAAAGCTTTTTCCACTTTTAATATAATTCTACTAAGGAAAATAGAGTTTTACTTTCGTCTTTTATGTCATACTAATTAAGTATACATAATAATAAGGATGAAGCGATTGTGGAAGGAGGTTAATCAATGGACGTTTTACACCAATTATTCTCTCAAGATAAACATATATATAATCTAATCCAAAATATAGAGGACCCTAATAATCAATCTCAGCTAATAAGTGGTTTAACGGGTAGTGCGAGGCCAGTACTGATTCATTCGATATTTAAACAATTAAAAAAGCCTATCTATATACTATCCCCAAATCTTTTGCAGGCACAAAAACTTGTCGAAGACTTAACTTCTCTTTTAGGTGAAGAATTTGTTCATTACTACCCAGCCGAGGAGTTTATTGCGGCTGATTTAACTATTTCCTCACCAGAATTACGTGCAGAACGTATAGCCACGTTAGGACATATGATTCGAAATGAAGTAGCAGTATACGTTATTCCGGTAGCTGGCTTGAGAAAAATGATGACACCAGTGGAACAATGGAAAAGGAGTTATCTGGAAGCGGAAGTTGGAAAAGATATTGAAATAAATGATTGGTTATCTCAATTAATTTCAATGGGCTATACTAGAAGTCAAATGGTTACTACACCCGGTGAGTTTGCTTTACGAGGGGGGATATTAGATGTTTACCCACCGTATGCAGAGTCACCTATTCGTATTGAACTATTTGATACTGAAATTGACTCAATAAGAGAATTCTCAGCAGACGACCAACGTTCAATACAAAAATTAAATTCAATTCGGATATTACCAGCAGCAGACTTACTGTTAAATTCCAGTCAAAGAATAGCGCTTGCTGAGAGGCTAGAGAAGGCGCTTGCTAATAGCTTGAAAAAAATAAAAAAACAAGAGCTTCAAGAAACACTATTTCAAAATATTCAATATGATATGGAAATGCTTCGTGAAGGTAATATACCGAATCATATAACTAAATATGGTTCATTACTGTTTGAAGATCCAACATACCTAGGTGATTATTTCTCGAAAGATGGAATTGTCCTATTTGATGAATTAGGCCGAATTCAAGAAGTGATGGATGCATGGGAAAAAGAAGAAGAGGAATGGTTTATAGCTCTATTAGAAGAAGGAAAAATTGTTCACGATGTAAAACCATCTTTTTCTTTTAAAGAAATTATAGCAATGATTACACAACCAAAATTGTATTTTGCCCTATTCACTCGTACTTTTAGTGGTATTAAAATATCAAAAACTATTAATTTCTCTTGTAAACCAATGCAACAATTCCATGGCCAGATGCCATTATTACAAACTGAAGTTGAACGATGGAATAATGAAAAGTTTACAGTACTTTTTATAGGTCAAGGTAATGAGAGATTAAAGAAAATTCAAAGCACTCTAGAAGATTACAATATTAATAGTATGCTTAGTGCACCTAAAGAGGACGGTATTTATTTAGTAGATGGTCAACTTTCTTCGGGCTTTGAACTACCTCTACAAAAACTAGCAGTTGTAACAGATGATGAATTATTTAAACAACAAGCAAAGAAGAAAAAGGCACGACCTCAAAAAATGTCTAATGCGGAACGTATTAAAAGCTATACAGAAATAAAGCCTGGTGACTATGTTGTACATGTTCATCACGGAATTGGGAAATATATAGGAATTGAAACATTAGAAGTGAATGGTACGCATAAAGACTATCTTCACATTCGATATCGTGCAGATGATAAATTGTATGTCCCAGTTGAGCAAATAGATTTAATACAAAAATATGTTGCTTCAGAAGGGAAAGAGCCAAAACTCCATAAGCTTGGTGGAGCTGAGTGGAAAAAGGCAAAAGCAAAGGTTTCATCTGCTGTTCAAGATATTGCAGATGATTTAATTAAACTATATGCAAAAAGAGAAGCAGAAAAAGGTTATTCATTTTCACCAGATACCGATGAACAACGATCCTTTGAAGAGGCATTTCCATACGAAGAAACAGAAGACCAATTACGTTCAATTATTGAAGTAAAGCGTGATATGGAAAGAGAAAGACCAATGGACCGATTAGTTTGTGGAGATGTAGGTTATGGTAAAACAGAGGTTGCCATTCGTGCTGCTTTTAAGGCCATTATGGATGGTAAACAGGTTGCGTTTTTAGTGCCGACGACTATTTTAGCGCAACAGCATTATGAATCAATAATCGAACGTTTTGAAGAATATGCCATCAATGTTGGGCTCTTAAGCCGATTTAGAACAAAAAAACAACAAGCGGAGACATTAAAGGGGCTAAAGGAAGGAACAGTAGATATGGTCATTGGTACACACCGTATTCTTTCAAAAGATGTTGTGTTCCATGACTTAGGTTTACTAATTGTAGATGAAGAACAAAGGTTTGGTGTAACGCATAAGGAAAAAATTAAGCAGTTAAAAACAAATGTAGACGTATTAACTTTAACTGCTACACCTATTCCAAGAACATTACACATGTCTATGGTAGGAGTACGTGATTTATCAGTTATTGAAACTCCGCCTCAAAATCGATTCCCTGTACAAACGTACGTGATGGAGTACAACGGTGCTTTAGTACGCGAGGCAATTGAACGTGAGATGGCAAGAGGTGGACAGACATTCTATCTATATAATCGAGTAGAGGATATGACGAGAAAAGTTGAAGAAATTCAAATGCTTGTACCAGAAGCAAGGGTAGGGTATGCTCACGGCAAAATGACAGAAACCCAGCTTGAATCTATCATATTAAGCTTCTTAGACGGCGAATATGATGTTCTTGTCACGACTACAATTATTGAAACTGGCGTTGACATGCCAAATGTAAATACATTAATTGTACATGATGCTGATCGAATGGGACTTTCTCAACTTTATCAATTGCGCGGTCGTGTAGGACGTTCAAATAGAGTTGCCTATGCTTATTTCATGTACCAACGTGATAAGGTGTTAACCGACGTTGCAGAACAAAGACTTCAAGCGGTTAAAGAGTTTACAGAATTAGGCTCTGGATTTAAGATTGCAATGCGTGACTTATCAATACGTGGCGCTGGTAACCTTTTAGGTGCACAGCAACACGGCTTTATTGATTCAGTTGGGTTTGATTTGTATTCTCAAATGCTAGAAGATGCTATTAAAGAACGCCAAGGAACCAAACAAGAGGAAAAAGCAGATGTTGAAATCATATTGCATATAGATGCCTATATACCTGACTCATATATACCCGATGGTTACCAAAAGATTCAAATGTATAAACGAATTAAATCGATGGATCATATAGAAGATTATAATGAGATATTTGATGAAATGATTGACAGGTTTGGTAATTTGCCAGATGAAACGGTCAATTTATTGCGCGTTGCTCGAATGAAAGTGTGGGCATTAGAAGCAGGCATTACTGCTATTAAAGAGAAACAAAAGGTCATTTCCATTTACTTATCAGAAGAGGGAACAGCTAATGTAGACGGTAGTAGAATTGTTTCAGAATCAATGAAATTTGAACGAGCAGTAGGTTTTAGTATGGATGGACCAAAGTTAATAGTAAGTATTGATGAAAAGAAATGTGGAAAGTTCAATCCGTTTGGTGTGTTAGAAGAAATGGTCGAAATGATTGCTAAAACAAAAAAGAATCTTGTTAATCAATAAATGAACTTTAGAGTTTCTTTTAAATAAATAAATTATCCTAACTAAACATTTTAGAATTTTCTCCTCTTCATACACTTTTTGCATACATTGACCAATTTCTAACCATACTATCAATGTGAAGCAAAATTGATACTGAAAGAGAGGCAGCAAGATATGAAAGCAACAGGCATTGTCCGACGTATTGATGATCTAGGACGCGTTGTTATTCCAAAAGAAATTAGGAGAACAATGCGTATTCGTGAAGGCGACCCTTTAGAAATTTATACTGATAGGGAAGGCGAAGTTATCTTAAAAAAATATTCTCCTATAAATGACTTAGGTGAATTTGCTAAAGAGTATGTTGAGTCATTATATGAGACAATAGGAACACCAGCACTTATTAGTGACCGTGACGAAATGATTGCTGTTGCAGGTGTATCCAAAAAAGATTATGTAAGTAGACGTCTTTCTACATTTGCTGAAGATTTTATGAAACAACGTTCGGTTGTTTTAGAAAAGAATGAAGAGAATATTGAGCTAGTTCCAGGTCAATTTGAACAAGTTAAGTCATATTGTGTTGCTCCAATTATTTCAAATGGTGATACTATTGGAGCTGTCTATCTAATATCAAAAGTGCACTTCATTACAGAAGTTGAACAAAAAGCGGCAGAAACAGCTGCAAACTTTTTAGCAAAACAAATGGAAAACTAATATGAAGAACGCCTCAACTATGGAGGCGTTTTTTTATGGACTTTAGAGATGATATAATCAATTATTGATGAAACGTTTTATGAGAAGTGTTTGTGATTTATAATTGGATTATATTGTATAGAAAGAGGAAATGTTATGTCTAAAAACTTTGGGATGAAGGGGTATATGAAAGGTGCACTTTTGTTAACAGTCGCAGCTGTCATTGTTAAAATCCTAAGTGCTGTTTACCGTATTCCCTTCCAAAACTTAGTTGGAGACCAAGGTTTTTATATTTACCAACAAGTTTACCCATTTATATCTTTCTTTGTTGTATGGACATCAGGAGGATTTGCAGTAGCGATATCGAAAATGTTGGCTGATGCTGAAATAAGTAATAATTCGACACATCAAAAGGGGTTTATTTCCCGTACAATTTTTTATTATTTAACTATATTGTCTATAGTTTTTTTCATCATATTATTTTTCGGGGCGGATATTTTAGCAAATCTTATGGGTGATGAAAACCTTGCACAACTAGTAAGAACTGGTTCATTCGTTACTTTATTTATGCCTATATTAGCCTTAATGAAGGGCGTTTTTCAATCACGTGGAGAGATGGCACCTGTCGCATATGCTCAAGTGTTTGAACAGTTTATTCGAGTATTCATCATATTAGTAGGCACGCTCATCATCATGTTCACAACAAAATCTTTATATGGGGCTGGGAATATAGCGGTTCTAGGCACCGTGGTTGGCGAAATTGCAGGAGTTGTATTGCTAATTCTTTTTTTGAAAAAGAAAGTGATTCTCTCAAAAGGTAAATTTACTGGTCAAAAGAGATGGCCAATCATAAAAGAAGTTACATTGCTTAGTATTAGTGTAAGTATGAGTAGCTTACTAATCCTTTGTTTACAATTAATTGATTCGTTCACGGTTTATTCTTTAATGATACAACATGGTGTTGAGGGTCAAGTAGCCCAAGTAGCAAAAGGGATCTATGACCGTGGTCAACCACTAATTCAGTTAGGGATTGTTATAGCATCGTCCTTGTCTTTAGCAATTGTGCCTCTTGTTGCACATCATACAAGAAAAAAAGGTGGACGTAGTGCCTTGCCTTTTATCCAATTGACATATAGAAGTGCTTTGTTGTTTGGCGTTGCAGCATCTTTAGGTCTTGTAATTGTAATGCCGTATGTGAATACTATGTTGTTTGAAACAAATGATTTATCAAATGTATTAAGAATTTCCGTACTACAAATTATCCCCTTATCGATTATTCTGACCATTACAGCTATTTTACAAGGGATGGGAAAATTAAGGATACCCGCTATGATAATAGTTGGAGCACTTGTTGTTAAAGGTGTTGGGAATTTCTTGTTAGTACCAACTTTTCACGTTTTAGGTGCTGCAGTTTCGAGCGGTTTAGGTTTATACTTTTGTGCAATATTACTAACTGTTTATACTCGTAATTTAATAATAGGGGATTTAGCCGGAAGTAACTTTTACATAAAGCTAATAGGTGCCTCTATTTCAATGGCAGTAGCAGTTTTACTGATGGACAACCTATTGCAAATATTTAATGGATTTATAAGCTCGGTAAGAATTGAAGCAGTTATTTTTGGTATATGTTTAATAGTAATTGGTGCATTTGTTTTTTTAACTTTTGTTGGAAAAACTCGAATGTTAGCGGAGAAAGAGTGGTTTTTATTACCGTTTGGTCGAAAAATGGCAACATATCAACTTTGGTTAAATAAAAGAAAGTAGGTGGATAGGTTGAATGAAATTACAATATTAGGTTTAGGTGCTGGTGATATCGATCAGTTACCCTTAGGGATTTATAAAAAGTTAAAAAAAGCGCAACGAATCTTTGTAAGAACAAATGATCACCCTGTCTTAATAGACTTAGAAAAAGAAGGAATTCGATTTACTAGTTTTGATGATATATATGAGAAACATGAAACATTTCACCCGGTCTATGAGGAAATTTCACAACGTCTAATCGATGAATCCATACAAAGTTCCGTCATTTATGCAGTACCTGGACATCCATTGGTAGCAGAACAAACTGTACAGCTCCTTATTCGTGCTGAACATGAGGGTAGGGCAAAGTTAAAAATTGAAGGTGGTCAAAGCTTTTTAGATCCAATTTTTGCTACATTAAAGATAGATCCGATTGATGGATTTCAGCTTTTTGATGGCACAAGTTTTTCGATTCATGACGTGAATATGAGGGCTCATGTATTAATTGCTCAAGTTTACGATTCCTATAGTGCTTCTGAAGTAAAATTAACCTTAATGGAAAAATACCGTGATGATTATCCAGTGACAGTCATAACGGCAGCAGGATCTTTAAATGAAAAGGTAACAACCATTCCGTTATATGAACTCGATCAGGTAGTTGAAGTGAATAACTTAACTACGGTGTATGTCCCGCCAGTAATTAATGATGATGATGCACTGAAAGATTGGTCAACTTTCCGTAAAATTATTACAACCTTAAGGGGACCAAATGGATGTCCTTGGGATAAAGAGCAAACACATGAGAGCCTAAAAAAATATTTAATTGAAGAGGTACATGAGTTTTTAGCAGCAGTTGATGAGGAAGATGACTTTGGAATGGTCGAAGAATTAGGAGATATTCTTCTTCAGGTCTTTTTACACGCGCAAATTGGCGAGGATAACGGCTACTTTAATTTAGAGGAAGTGCTAGCTTCTATTAATGCAAAGATGATTCGACGTCATCCACATGTATTTGGTGAAGTACTAGTGAAGGATTCAAACGATGTTATTATAAATTGGGAATCAATCAAAAAGCTTGAAAAAGGGGAACATGAACAATCTATTTTAAAAGGAGAATATCGAGCTAGTTCATCATTGCAAACTAGCTTTAATTATCAAAAAAAAGCTGCAACTGTTGGATTCGATTGGCCGAATGAGGACGATGTTTGGAGGAAATTTGAAGAAGAATGGCAGGAGTTTCGTGAAGAAATTCAAACTGGTTCTAACCAAACTAGATTGGACGAGTTTGGCGATGTCTTATTTACATTAGTAAATATCGCACGCTTCTATAAAATTTCACCTGAAGAAGCAATGATTCATGCAAATGAGAAATTCACAAGAAGATTTCAATATATTGAAAAACAAGTGAAGGAAAGTGGCAAAACATTTGATGACTTTACACTAGAACAATTAGATACATTTTGGAACGAAGCAAAATTGAAGGAAAAAGAGAGGTTATAAATTTGCGTTTAGATAAATATTTAAAAGTATCGCGTTTAATTAAACGTCGAACATTAGCAAAAGAAGTAGCAGAGCAAGGGAGAATCACAATTAATGGGAAAGCAGCCAAAGCAAGTACTACGGTGAAAATAAATGACGAACTAGCTATTCGTTTTGGGCAAAAGGTAGTAACTGCACGAGTTGATGATATTCGTGAGAATGTTCGGAAAGAAGAAGCAGCAAAGATGTTTACAATATTGAAAGAAGAAAAGCTGGAAAAAGTTGAGCTGCAATTTATCGATGATGAAGATTAGCTATAAACAAAACTCTTATCGTTCTTAAAAAATATATAAATTTTCTTAGCATGATAACAAAATGTTGTCATGCTTTTTTCATTCAAAGCATAAAGTGAAAAGAACAAATCAACTAAAGGAGGAACAATATGACACTACATCAAGAAAGTAATCGTTATACTATTACATCTGGAGACCATCTTGTGACAGTGCGTAATAGAAAAAGAATGGACATGACTTCTGTTAAGGAGATTGAACGTTTCGATCAAGAAGAATTTTATGTAAAAACAGCGGAAGGAAATTTACTAATCCGTGGGGAAGAACTAAAAATCGTTCATTTAGACGTTGATAAAGGATTGTTAACGTTAGAAGGTAATGTAAGACAATTACAATATGATGATGAAGAAAACGGGTTATCTAAAGGCTTCCTCCATAAATTATTTGGATGACGGTTAGCGAACAATTCGTAAGTATTATAATGATGATGGCAAGTGGGATTTTAGTAGGTGCAATTATCGATTGTATACGACTAATATTTAGTGCTCTTTCGCCAAAGTCATTATTGAAGAGATTTACAATTGGAATAGAACTAATCGTTTGGGCAATACTGGGTGCCCTAACATTTTATATAATATACTTATTAAAGGGTGGAGAATGGCGTTTAGTTGATCCTGTAGCACAGATTTCGGGTATCTTTTTGTATGAGTCCCTCTTCCAACCATTCTTCCGATTTTTAGGACGTATTATTTTAGCAATTATTATAAGGCCTATTTTCATATTTTTTACATTAATTTTGACATTAATAAGGAGGATAATATTACTAATATTACGTATTATTATGTTTTTATTAACTCCTTTTCGAAAGATATTTACAAAAAATTTTACAAAGATCCATTCAAAATTTAGGAGAACTACCTTTAAAAAAAGTTAAATCAACAGTATAATTACTAAGGCAACAAATTTTGGAGGCGACGGATATGGCAAAGCATCATAAGCAAATAAACCAAAAATATAATACCGTAAGAACGCTTCAAAATGACTATGTCCGTGCATCTGATGAAGAGTTGAAGATAGAGAAGAAACTAAAGGTATTATTTAGACGAAGAATGTTTGTATTCACACTACTTGCTATAGCTGTATTATCAATATTAATCAGTACTATCTTTACTCAAGATCAAAGAATCGCGAAGAAGGAACAAGAAAAGGCGGAAGCTTTAGCGGAGTTAGAAAAAGTGAAAGAACAGCAAGAAATGTTGAATTTGCAAATCGCAAAGCTTGAAGATGATGAGTATATTGCGAAGTTAGCTAGGAAAGAATATTTTCTATCTGAAGATGGTGAAATTATTTTTACGATCCCAAAGGAAAATAAGGATGAATAATTTAAACTTAAATTTAATATAATAAGCTGTACTCCAATTTTTTCGCTGACATAATTTATCTGAATTGAATAAGATTAAACATTCAAAAGCTTGGACGAGCTCTTCAAATATTTATGTAACAGTATTTTTAACAATTGAGAAAAAGAGTTGTCTTGTTGACACTCTTTTTTTGTTGGCTATAATAAAATAATAACAGGCGTGTTTTTTTACACGTTTATCATTAGATTACATGGCGATAAAGCCGCTTAATTTTTAAGGAGGAACATTTTTTTTATGTCAATTGAAGTAGGCAGCAAAGTAGAAGGTAAAGTAACAGGAATCACAAATTTTGGAGCATTCGTTGAGCTGCCAGATGGCAAGACGGGTCTAGTTCACATTAGTGAAGTCGCAGATAACTATGTGAAAGACATCAACGAACATTTAAAAGTTGGCGATGTTGTTGAAGTGAAAGTGATGAATGTTGAAGCGGATGGAAAAATTGGTTTATCTATTCGTAAAGCAAAGCCTCAACCTGAAAGACCTGAGCGTCCTCAACGTCCGCGTCGCGACAACCATAATCGTTCGAATGATCGTAATCAACACCAAACGAAAGAAAATTTTGAGCAAAAAATGGCACGATTCCTAAAAGATAGTGATGAACGTCTTGCAAGTTTAAAACGTGCAACTGAATCAAAACGAGGTGGCCGTGGAGCTAGAAGAGGATAATTTGCTGTCTATTTTTTACGTAGAAAAAGTGTAAAATAGATTCATAATGGTATAAAAAAGACTTAGTCGGTTCTGCCGTCTAAGTTTTTTTATTACAAGAAATTAAAATGGGAAGCTATTTACGTTGATTGGTTAGTACATACTTTAACAGTTAAAGACCCCACAATTTTTGATCTGGTCGTAAGATATATCTGTTTATCACATAGTCTTTAATAATACGACATAATCGTTTTAAAATGTAATCTCTTCCATAATTTCGTCGAACACTTTTTTAATTTCCCATCACTACTAGACAAATTTTACAACGAACATTCTATATAATTGTTCGAAAACGAGTGAAGGGGATGAATGTTATGGCGAATATCGAAACAATTACTGAAAAAACGATATTACAAGGAATCAAAGGCGGTTTTTCTATTAAAAAAATTAGCCTTATTATACATTTTTTCTTTTTTATGTTAGCTTTGTTTCTATCACAATCTATTATGTTTGAGGCTGCCGTTCCTTTCTTATTACCTTTATGGGCAATCATTAGACAACGGTATGAAAATGAAAAAGCCTATGTACTAATAGGGGGCTTAATAGGTGCAATTAGCTTAGGTCTTGGGCAAGCCCTAATTTTAATATTACAACTTGTGTTATATGAACTGGTTGTCCGTTTTCGTTATTGGAAGATACCGACAAGTTTAGCAGTAGCGTTTGCAATTCTAGTAGGGCAATTTGTATGGCAAACTACTATTCATTTTAGTTTTCCACCATTTATTATCCAACTTTACATTTACTATGAAGTAGTTTTAGCGTTCTTTATGACGATTTTTGTACAACTATTTTTTGTTCAACCACACCAATTTTGGACAAAAAGTTGGAATTATGAACGTGTGGGTGCAGGATTAGTCATTTTGGCTATGGCCTTAACAGGAATGAATTCAATTGTCGTATCGTATTTTGGATTATCACCTTTTGTACTACATTTGGCTATTTGTATTGCAGCCTATGCAGGTGGGGTTCCCATTTCGTCAATGATTGCTATCATCGTAGGATCTTTAGTAGGTGTCTCTGAATTATCTTTTACAGGAATGATTGCCGTTTATGGTTTAACGGGTGTTGTAGCGGGGTTATTTACTGCATTAGGAAGAGCAGGAGTCGTGATTGGTAGTATAATCCCGAGTGTGTTTTTTTTCTTTTACGATGCTACATTACCATTAGATACAGTGTATTTCGTTTCAATATTAGTTGCTGGAATTGCATTTTTTGCAATCCCACAAAGTGTGTTTACATTTTTACAAAATATTATTCACCCAAAACGCGATGAAGTACTATTGCAACGCCAGCAGTGGTTAACAGAAAATACCCAAGCAAAACTAGAGACATTTCAAAAATTTGTTGTCTTTATGAAAGAGCTAGTGTTTGATCGGTTTACTTCAACCGAAACAGTAAGTAATGTGAGGAAGATTGAACCTTGCACAACTTGTATGAGCTGCTTCCGTTATGAGCGTTGTTGGGGTAAAAATGATAATGGAATGAGCGAGAATATTGAAAACTGGTTTGTGGCAAAATCAGGAGTAAAACAAGCAGAACAAACAATTGCAGAGGAGAAAATAAAGCAAAAATGTGTGAAATCTGCAAAGTTAATCGAAGAACTTGATTACCAACTCTATAATGATAAAATGAACGGTCAATTTTATCATGGAAAGAAAATGATTGCATTACAGTTAAAGGATCTAAGTAATCACTTAAATGGATTAATGAATGAAATGGGCAATGAAACACTATCCTTTAAAACAATTGAGGATGAATTGTACCACTACTTTACACAAGCACAAGTACAATGCTTCCAGATAGATGTTCTTAATAACACAATAGGGGAAAGAGTCGTCATTTGTTCGATTGCTAAAAAGCATAATAGCCTGGAAGAACAGCATTTATTGTGCGAACGAATTTTATTACCAATTCTTTACGAAGTTTTTTCAGAACCATTCCAAGTAGAAAAAATATTAGACCAAAAACAACCATTTGCTCATTTGCAAATTAGATTCAGGTCTGCGGTTCGTTATGAAATGGAGTATGATATATATTGCAAGGCTAAAAACTGGGTTTCAGGAGATACTCATGCAATTTTCCATATCCATCCTGGTTTAGTAGCTATTATGTTATCGGATGGGATGGGCCAAAGTAGGGAGGCCCAACGAGAAAGTAGGCGTTTAGTGAGGTTAATGCGTGAGTGTTTAAGTTATAACATGAATCCTGAAACAGCAATGCATACGTTACATTATGTCATGTCGCTTAATCGAGAAGTTGATATGTATGCAACGATTGATTTTGCTTTAGTCGATTTACAGAACGGAGAACTATGGTCTTGGAAAGCGGGTAGTATGTCGACTTATATTTTAAGAGGGGAACGTTTAATGAAGGTTGATGGAGCAGCGGCCCCTGTTGGATTTATGCCTGTCTTTACTATCGAAACAGAGAAAGTTAAATTATTAGCAAATGACTATGTTGTTATGTTATCAGACGGGGTATTTTCTAGCGATTACGATTGGGATGAACAGGAACAGCATTTTGTTGAGATATTAAAAGAGAATATCGAAAATGGAATTCCAATCGATATCATGCTATATGACTTAATGGAACGGTTCCAAGAAAACTATGATCTTGATGATGATTGTACTGTTATTTTATTCTCAGTTGGTCATGTTGTACCAAAGTGGTCAGTATTTAAACCGAATAAAAAAGTACTTTCTTAAAGTTTATATTTAGTGAGGTGAGAAGATGGTTTCATTTGAAAATAATGTACTCCAATTCATTAACGAACATGAATTAATCAATAAAGGCGACCGTCTTCTCATTGCTTGTTCAGGTGGCATTGATTCCATGGGATTATTACATTTTTTTTTAGAATGCGGTAAGACACTAGGAGTTCAAATCTTTGTAGCACATGTAGATCATATGTTAAGGGGAGAGGCTTCCGCAGAAGATCGACGGTTTGTTGAAGATTTTTGTAGGCAACACAATGTGGAAATATTTAGTACTGCAATTTCTATTCCGCAACTTTTAGATGATGAAGGGGGAAATTCTCAAGCGATTTGTCGGAGAGAACGATATGCGTTTTTTTCTGAAATAATGGAAAAGTATTCGATTAATCATCTAGTAACAGCCCATCATGCAGATGATCAATTAGAATCATTGTTAATGTCCCTAACTAGAGCAGGATCGCTACTAGGTATGAAGGGTATGTATGCGAAAAGAGCGTTCTCAAATGGCACAATTATACGTCCATTTTTATCTGTTACTAAGGTTGAGATTAAAAATTACCTCGAACAAAAAGGTGGAACTTATCGAGAAGACAGTAGTAACGAAAAGGATGACTATACAAGAAATCGATTTAGACATCATATCCTTCCTTTTTTGAAGCAAGAAAATAGAAACGTCTCAACCAATGCAGTAAAGTTTACGCATTATTTACAGGAAGATGATGATTACCTTTTTACATTGGCGAAGAATCGGTTCTCAAGTTCAATAGAAAAACTATCAGATGGAGAATATCGACTTAATTTAGATGCTTTTGAAAGTGAACCATGTGCTTTACAAAGAAGACTCATTCTAATACTATTAAACTATATTTACCAAAAGTTACAATGGGCAAATAGTGATACATTACTGAAATCAATTCTACAGTTAAGCAAATCACGCGAAGGTAGTGCAACAATTCACTTACCCGAAGATTACGTAGCTATAAGAAGATATTCTGAAATTTTATTTTTCAAGAAAAAGACGAATGAAATCCCTTTAGAAAAGATACTATATTTGAATGAGTGGTATGAACTGCAAAACCGTATTCGTATATACATAGGAGAAAACTCTAGTGTTATTGAACCGAGTAATTTAGTTAATTCTATGGAATATTATTTCAGTTCAAGTACATTTAAAGCTCCTTATCGAGTAAGGTCGAGGAGAGAGGGAGATCGGATTGCATTAAAAGGAATGTCACAATCTAAGCGATTGTCTCGCCTATTTATTGATGAAAAAATCCCTTTAAACGAGCGTGACAAATGGCCAATATTAGTTGACTCAAATGATGAGGTCATAGCCGTATTAGGTGTCAGAGTAAATAAAAATCTTTCTAAAATGGAACGCCCACAAGATGATATTAAAATTATTATCGAGTACAATATAAATTAAGAAACTTCTTTATAAAAATAAATGTATTTTTAAAATTGAAGTATTCTAAATCATGCACAAAATGACTAAATAGTTTATTATGTACTTAAAAATTTGTATGTAATTATGGTTTTTGATTGAACTTACAGGAGGAACTTAAATGATTCAGCAAGACATAGAAAAGGTACTAATTTCAGAGGAACAGATTCAAGAAAGAATTAAAGAAATTGGTGCACAATTGACAGAACAATACAAAGATCAATTTCCACTAGCAATCGGCGTATTAAAAGGTGCTACACCTTTTATGACAGATTTAATGAAACGATTTGATTCATATATAGAAATTGACTTCATGGATGTTTCTAGTTATGGTAATGCAACAGTTTCTTCTGGGGAAGTTAAAATTTTGAAAGATTTAAATACAAGTGTAGAGGGTCGAGATGTCATTATTATCGAAGACATTATCGATAGTGGTTTAACGTTAAGCTATTTAGTAGATTTGTTCAAATATCGTAAAGCGAAATCGATTAATATCGTCACGCTTTTAGATAAACCATCAGGTCGCAAGGTAGATTTGAAAGCAAATATTGTTGGCTTTGAAGTACCAGATGGATTCGTAGTAGGTTATGGATTAGATTACGCAGAAAAGTATAGAAATCTTCCTTATATCGGTATATTAAAACGAGAAGTTTACTCATTTTAGTCGAATCATGTAAATATTTCTACAATTTTTTTAAAATGATTTTTAATTGATGCTTTTCGCTGTATGAAAAAATAATGGTATGTTAAGATTTTACTTATAGTTTTTCTGTTATGTTGTGAGGAGGCTGGGGATGAATCGAATATTTCGATACACCATATTTTATTTACTAATTTTTCTCGTAATAATCGGTATTTTTGGAACTTTTAATGGAGGAAGAGCTCCATCAGATGAGTTATCCTATCATGAGTTTTTGAATGCGTTAGAAACGGGTAAAATTACGGAAGCAACAATCCAACCGGATAATGGTGTTTATGTAGTTCAAGGAAAGCTTGCAGGTTATGAAGAAGGAAAAACATTTACTGTTAACTTCCCAATGGATAACCAAGGAATACAAGATAAGATTAATGATGCGAGAGAAAACAATCCGAAAATTGAGTGGCTACAAGCCCCTGAAACAAGTGGCTGGGTCCAATTCTTTACAGGGATTATACCTTTCATCATTATAATCATTTTATTCTTCTTCCTATTGAGTCAATCTCAAGGCGGCGGAAATAAAGTGATGAATTTTGGTAAAAGTAAAGCTAAATTATATGATTCAGAAAAGAAAAAAGTACGATTCAATGACGTAGCAGGTGCAGATGAAGAAAAAGCTGAACTTGTAGAAGTTGTTGATTTCTTAAAAGACCATCGTAAATTTACTGAGATGGGAGCTCGTATTCCAAAAGGTATTTTACTAGTCGGTCCCCCAGGGACAGGTAAAACTTTACTTGCACGTGCAGTTGCAGGTGAAGCTGGTGTTCCGTTCTTCTCAATTTCAGGTTCTGACTTCGTAGAAATGTTCGTCGGTGTCGGTGCTAGTCGTGTACGTGATTTATTCGAAAATGCAAAGAAGAATGCTCCATGTATTATCTTTATCGATGAGATTGATGCAGTAGGTCGTCAACGTGGTGCAGGACTAGGTGGCGGTCACGATGAACGTGAACAAACACTTAACCAGTTACTTGTAGAAATGGATGGTTTCGGTGTTAATGAAGGAATTATCATTATTGCTGCGACTAACCGTCCAGACATTTTAGACCCAGCATTACTACGACCAGGTCGTTTTGATCGTCAAATTACAGTAGGCCGTCCGGATGTTAAGGGCCGTGAAGCTATTCTTAAAGTACATGCACGTAATAAGCCATTACGAGACGATGTAGATTTGAAAGCGATTGCTTCTCGTACACCAGGATTTTCAGGTGCTGACTTAGAAAATTTATTAAACGAGGCTGCCTTAGTTGCAACGCGTCGAAATAAAAAGAAAATTGATATGTCTGATATTGATGAAGCAACAGACCGCGTAATTGCAGGTCCTGCTAAGTCAAGTAGAGTTATTTCAGAAAAAGAACGTAAAATTGTTGCATTCCATGAGGCTGGTCACGTTGTTGTTGGTTTAACACTTGATCAAGCTGAAAAAGTACACAAAGTAACAATTGTTCCTCGTGGTCAAGCGGGTGGTTATGCAGTTATGTTACCTAAAGAGGATCGTTATTTTATGACAAAACCTGAACTATTAGATAAAATTGCAGGTTTACTTGGTGGGCGAGTGGCTGAGGATATTACTTTTGGCGAAGTATCAACAGGTGCACATAATGACTTCCAAAGAGCTACAAGCATTGCCCGTTCAATGGTAACTGAGTATGGTATGAGTGATAAACTAGGACCAATGCAGTTCGGAAGTAGCCAAGGTGGTAACGTATTTTTAGGTAGAGACTTTAACTCTGAACAAAACTATTCAGATTCAATTGCTTATGAAATTGACAAAGAAATGCAATCAATTATTGTCGATCAATATGAGCGTACTAAGCAAATTCTCACAGAAAAACGTGATCTATTAACATTGATTGCAGAAACGTTACTAGAAGTTGAAACGTTAGATGCTCAGCAAATTGAACACTTAAGAGATCATGGTAAACTACCTGAGCGTGTCGACTATTCGAAAGCTGAAGAATCAGAAGAGGCGAAAGCTGAATCCGAATCACAAGTGACTGAAGCTTTAGAATCTAGTTCCAGCTCTACTGTAGTAGAAACAACTGGTTCTGCTAAGTTGGAAAATGAAATTGTTGGCCGTAATGCAGATCCAACAACATCAGATTTGCCAAGGGAAAATAGAACAACAGATACAGGTAATAAAGGTATTCACGACGATACGAATAAATAATTTCAAACTGATTGTCTATGTTATTTACTATAGACAGTCAGTTTTTTTTGAGTATAAAGAGCATTTTATTGCTTATGTATCCATAGTAATAGTTTAAATAGTCTGTCAACAGTTGATTAAAGGCTTAAAATATCCAAATAGTTAGCATCTATGGTAAGATTTCAACAAAGGATTTCATTGGAAAAAGATGATGGATGTGAATGTAAATGATTCTAGTGTTAGATGCTGGGAATTCAACGATTGATATTGGTTTATATAGGAAAGAACAACTCTTATATCACTGGCGTATGGAGACTAATCCTCATAAAACAGAAGATGAATACGCAATGCAGTTGAAGTTATTTTTTTTGCATGAAGACATAAAATTTGAGGCAATCGAAGGCGTGATTATTTCCTCAGTTGTACCACCTATTATGTATTCTTTAGAGGAGATGTGCCGAAAATACTTTAAGGTAAATCCATTAGTAGTTGGTCCTGGTATCAAAACTGGGTTAAATATTAAATATGAAAACCCAAGGCAAATAGGATCTGATCGAATTGTTAGTGCAGTAGCTGCAATATCAGAATACGGTGGTAAACCACTAATCGTAGTCGATTTTGGTACTGCAATAACCTATTGTTACATCGATGAAAAAAGTAACTATATCGGAGGAGCTATTGCGCCGGGAATAACCATTTCAGTTGAAGCATTATTTACAGAAGCATCAAAATTGCCGCGTATCGAAATAATGAAACCTTCAAATGTTATAGGTAAGAATACAGTAGCTGCAATACAATCTGGTATATTCTATGGATTTTTAGGACAAGTAGAAGGAATTGTCAGCCGTATGAAAGAGTTGAGTAAAGAAGAACCATTTGTAATAGCAACAGGTGGGTTCGCAAATTTATTTGGATATGAATCTAAAATCATTGATGTTGTAGACCCGTTATTGACATTAAAAGGTCTTTACATCATTTATAAAAGAAATCTATAGAAATGAGGAATTCAACGTGAGTGATTACTTAGTTAGAGCATTAGCATTTGATGGCAATGTGCGTGCATTTGCCGCTCGTACAACTGAAACTGTAGGAGAGGCACAAAGACGTCATAATACATGGCCAACTGCTACAGCTGCTCTTGGACGTACTATTACTGCAGGGGTTATTATGGGTGCTATGTTAAAAGGTGAAGACAAACTAACAGTAAAAATTGAAGGAAATGGTCCTACCGGTCCCATAATTGTTGATTCAAATGCAAAAGGTGAAGTGAGAGGTTTTGTAACAAATCCTCAAGTTCACTTTGATCTTAATAGTGTAGGGAAATTGGATGTTCGTCGTGCTGTGGGAACTGAAGGTGCAGTCACAGTTGTAAAAGATTTAGGATTACGTGACATGTTTTCTGGACAAACGCCGATTGTCTCAGGAGAAATTGCAGAAGATTTTACATATTATTTTGCAGTGTCTGAACAAGTACCATCTTCTGTAGGCTTAGGTGTTTTAGTAAACCCAGATAATACAGTATTAGCTTCAGGAGGCTTCATTGTACAGTTATTGCCTGGTTGCGATGAAGAAACAATCACTAAGATAGAAAAGCATCTATCTAATATCGAGCCAGTGTCAAAAATGATTGAAAAAGGTTATACGCCTGAAGAAATTTTAGAGGCAGTACTAGGTGGGGGTAATGTCAAAATATTAGACACATTACCGGTTTCATTCAAATGTCAATGTTCAAAGGAACGGTTTGGAGCAGCAATTATGAGTTTGGGTGTAGGGGAAATTCAAGAAATGATTGATGAAGACGGTGGAGCTGAAGCACAATGTCATTTCTGTCTTGAAAAATATAACTACGATAAAGCCGAATTAAAAGGTTTCATCGATGAAATCAAGGAACAATAATTTAAAACAAGAGATACATCATAGAACTACATCATCATTAACTAACAATACCCCCCTATCCAAACGCCGATTAAAAACAAAACCTGTATTAATGCTAATTACAATATTATTTCTTGGAAATATACTATGGTTTTCCTTATGGTTGCTAAACTTAAATGGAGGAAATGGTGGCGACGAAACAGTCGCTACCGTTGATGGTGAGACAATTACACGCCAAGAATGGATTTCCGCTATGGAAAACCTTTATGGTAAAGAGACACTTCAATCCATAGTAAATGAAAAGGTAATGGAAAAAGCTGCAGAAAAGTACGATATAAAAGTTTCAGAGGAAGAAATCAATTTAGAACTATCGCTGATTCGGTCAGCGCAGGATGGAACAACCCAATCATTAGAATTACTCAAGGAGCAAGATCTCCGTCAAAGGATTAAGGAGCAGCTTATTTTTGAGAAAGTGTTAACAAAGGATATTCTTATTGAAGAGACTAAAATATCAGAGTACTACGAAAAAAACGGTAATTTATTTAATATACCAACAACTTACCGGACAAGCATTATTGTGGTCAAAACCCTAGAAGAAGCAGAAACCGTAAAACAAGAGTTGAAGAATGGGTCGGAGTTTGCGGCATTAGCAAGAGAAAAATCTACAGATATAGTCTCTGCTAGTTTAGGTGGAACAATAGGGTATATTACATCAACCCAAACAAATATCGATCCAGCAATTTTAGGAGTAGTCCAAGCTTTGAACAAAGGTGAAATGAGCGAACCATTTACATTAAAGGATGGACAGTATGCAATTGTACATGTCAGTGAGATAAATGAAAGTAAATCTTTTACATACGAAGAGGTTAAAGATTATATAAAAAGAGAATTAGCTCTAGATCAATTACCATCAACTGTCACACCAGAATCATTTTGGAGCGAATTTAACGCCCGTTCTTTTTTTGAGTAAATTTATTTGGGTAAAAATTTACAATTATTTGTAGTTCTCCTAATTGACATTAAATTATGAAATTGGTAATATACAAATAAGGTAAAACATATAAATTTAGTAGGAATTTAAAAAATGGGGGGAAAATTATGAGCAAATTAGCGAATTCAATAACAGAATTAGTAGGTCAAACACCAATCGTTAAGCTTAAACATGCAACAACTGAAAATGAAGGTACAGTATATGTAAAATTGGAATTCTTCAACCCGGGTAGCTCTGTAAAAGATCGCATTGCACTTGCAATGATTGAAGCTGCTGAAAGAGATGGAATATTAAAACCAGGTGGTACAATTATTGAACCTACGTCTGGTAATACTGGTATTGGTCTTGCAATGATTGCTGCTGCAAAAGGTTACCGTGCTATTTTAGTAATGCCTGAAACAATGAGTTTAGAGCGCCGTAAATTATTACGTGCATATGGTGCAGAACTAGTATTAACACCAGGCCCTGAAGGTATGAAGGGTGCTATATCAAAAGCAAAAGAGTTAGCTGAAGAAAACGGATACTTCTTACCGCAACAATTTGAAAACCCAGCAAATGCTGAGGTACACAGATTAACAACTGGACCAGAAATCGTAAAAGCATTCGAAGATGTTAAGCTTGATGCTTTTGTTGCTGGTATTGGTACAGGTGGCACAATTACAGGTGCGGGCCAAGTATTAAAAGAAAAATATCCTGAAATTGAAATCATTGCAGTTGAACCAAAAGACTCTCCTGTATTATCAGAAGGTCGATCTGGTTCACATAAAATTCAAGGAATTGGAGCAGGTTTTGTACCTAGTGTTTTAGATACTGACGTTTATACATCCATTTTCACAGTAGATAATGACACTGCATTTGAAGTGGCTCGTAAAACTGGACGAGAAGAAGGTATCTTGGTAGGTATATCTTCAGGTGCAGCAATCCATGCAGCTATTGAAACTGCAAAACGCCTTGGCAAAGGTTCAAATGTATTAGCGATTGTGCCATCTAACGGGGAACGTTATTTATCAACAGCTTTATATCAATTTGAAGACTAACTTTAAGATATTAAAGGCAAAATCCTTCTTTGAGGGGTTTTGTCTTTTTATTCGTTTAAGCATGTATGTAATATTGTTCTAAGACTTTTTCTTGTGCTAATTTCTAATTAGGATGTCATTATATTAAGGAGGCTAGTAAATGAATCTTTGGATAGATGGAAAGTATGTAGACAAAGAGGATGAGCGAAAAATTTCAGTATTTGATCACGGCTTTTTGTACGGATTAAATTGTTCTGAATCGTTTCGGTCCTATAATGGAAAAGTTCTATTATTCCCCGATCACTTTCATCGCCTTATTAGTAATTTAGCTCAACTACGTATTAAATTCCCTTATACTAAAAGTGAAATCATTGAAGTTGTAGCAAAGTTAACAGAGCGTGCAAATGGAGAAGATGGGGCATTTCGGTTAATTGTTTCTGCCGGTGTCTATCAAAACAAATTACATTATCAAACTCAATATAATAATCCTATTGTTATCATTTACCGGGACTCGCTTTCAAAAAGAGGTAGTGGATTAGAAAGATCAGCAAAATGGTTAAAAACTCCTTTTCATTCTCAATACCAACTAAATAATTATCTAGGAAGGCTTGAAATCGTTAATATAGACCAATGTGAAGGCTTTTTTATCACGCAAAGAGGCTATGTGGCGTGTGGGGTCACTTCAACGATTTTTTGGGTAAAAGATGGTACACTATTTACTCCTTCACTACAAATTGGTATTGAGGACGGAGTAATAAGGCAATGGGTTATTCGAACCGCAGAAAAGTTTAATCTTAGAGTTATTGAAAATTTTTTCACAAAACAAGAAGTTGAAGAGGCCTATGAATGCTTTATCGTAAACGATGTCGATGAAATAGTCCCTATATCCAATATAGGAAATATAAAATTTTTAGGTGAGGATGGGCCAGTTTACCAGCAACTACATCAAGCGTACATAAATGAAATAATAATGCTAATAGAAGAGGTGTACTAAATGCTTTCAAAATATCCAAAACCACTTATTCTCAATAATATTGAACTTGATTTTAGAAAAGAAACAGTCGTGATGGGCATCTTAAATGTAACGCCTGATTCATTTTCAGATGGAGGTAGGTATAATTCTATTGATTCTGCTATTCAGCATGCAATGGACATGGTAGAAGCAGGTGCAAAGATGATTGATGTAGGGGGAGAGTCAACAAGGCCGGGGTATGTGCAAATTTCTGATGAAGAAGAAATTGAACGTGTCGTGCCTGTCATTAAAGCATTACGAAGAGAAGTATCAGCTATTATTTCAATAGATACATACAAATCTAAAGTTGCAAGGGCAGCAATTGAAGCAGGAGCACATTTAATTAATGACATTTGGGGTGCTAAAAGAGATCCCCAAATTGCAAATGTTGCTGCAGATTTAGAAGTTCCAATTATTCTAATGCATAACCGTGAAGACACACCATATACAAATTACTTTCATGATTATATGAGTGATCTAAAAGAGAGTATTACAATAGCACATAATGCTGGCGTACCAGATCAACATATTATTTTAGATCCAGGAATCGGTTTTGTAAAAAATCTCCAACAAAGTTTAGAAACAATGCAAAGGCTGGACGAGTTAGTAGAGTTAGGATATCCAGTTTTATTAGCAACATCACGCAAACGTATGATTGGTACAATACTAAATTTACCTATTGATGAAAGAGTAGAGGGAACAGCTGCTGCTTGCGCATTTGGTGTAATAAAAGGATGTCATATTGTTCGTGTTCATGATGTAAAGGAAGTAGCGCGTACAGTTAAAATGATTGATGCGTTAGTAGGGAAGTTAAAGGTTCAAGATGAATTACCTGAAAAACATTAGTACTTAATAAAGGAGTAAATTATGGACTATATACATTTACGAGATATGCAATTCTTTGGTTATCATGGTGTTTTAAGAGAAGAAAATGTATTAGGGCAACGTTTCCGCGTCTCGGTCTCGCTTGCTTTAAATACAAAGAAAGCAGGCGAAACAGATCATTTAAATGATACGGTTAGTTATGTAGGTGTGCACGACATCTGTAAGGATATTGTGGAGGGTAGACCTTATAAATTAATAGAAGCTGTAGCAGAGTCTATTGCTTCTAGAATACAATTAGAATATGCTGGACAAGTTCAAGGGGTAAAAGTTGAAGTAATAAAGCCGGATCCCCCTATTCCAGGCCATTATAAAGAAGTTTCTGTCGAGATAGTTAGAGGACATTTTTATGAATGATGTCTATTTATCTATAGGAACTAATATTGGCAACCGAGAGCAAAATTTAAAACATGCATTAAACCTACTCAACGATAAAACCGGTTTGAGCATAATAAAGATCTCTTCAATCTATGAAACAGCTCCTGTGGGATTTTTAAACCAACCTTCATTTTTAAATATCGCAGTATATTTGCAAACTCAATTTAGTGCTCAGGAAATGTTAATATTATGCCAATCAGTTGAGAATGAATTAGGTCGAGTTCGTAAAGAACGATGGGGTCCTCGGATTATAGACCTTGACATATTGTTATTTAATAACGACAATATTGAAGTTGAGAATTTAACTATTCCACATCCTAGAATGTTTGAACGTGCCTTTGTGCTCGTTCCTTTAATGGAGATTGCACAAGTACCTTTAACAAATCAGCTACAAGAGGCTCAAAAGAATTTTGAGATGTTGGATTTGCAACAAGAAGGTATTATTAAGTGGAAGTCCACGAATAATGTTCAGGAGTTTTTACAATTCGAAGCGCAGTAATTTTTAGATGTAGGTTAAATCGACAATACCATGTATTGTGGAATTCGTTATGGGAATATAGATTATTATCGTTCTAGGAAGGAGTGACTTCCTTGGAGGAGGGGACACTATGAATACACAAGGAAAACCGTTTCAAATTGGCGATATCGTCATGGATAACCGTGTTGTATTAGCACCAATGGCCGGAGTTTGTAATTCAGCATTTCGTTTAACTGTAAAGGAATTCGGGGCCGGTTTAGTATATGCCGAGATGATTAGCGATAAAGGTCTAGTACAACGTAATAAAAAAACGTTAGATATGCTATATATAGATGAGCGTGAATATCCACTTTCGTTACAAATCTTTGGTGGAGAAAAAGAAACTTTAGTAGAAGCGGCAAAGTTTGTAGACCAAAATACGAATGCGAGTATTATCGACATTAATATGGGTTGCCCTGTTAATAAAATTATTAAATGTGAAGCAGGAGCGAAATGGCTACTCGACCCAAATAAAATCTATGAGATGGTTTCAGCAGTAGTTGATGCAGTAAAAAAACCAGTAAGTGTGAAAATGCGTATAGGTTGGGACGAAGAACACGTATTTGCTATAGAAAATGCACAAGCAGCAGAACGTGCTGGTGCTTCAGCAGTTGCTATGCATGGTCGTACCCGTGTACAAATGTATGAAGGAAAAGCGAACTGGGATATTTTAAAAGAAGTGAAGAAGAATATTAACATTCCATTTATCGGAAATGGGGATGTAGAAACTCCGCAAGATGCGAAACAAATGATTGATGAAGTGGGTGCTGATGCTGTAATGATTGGCCGAGCAGCACTAGGTGACCCATGGATGATTTATCGTACAGTACATTATTTAGAAACAGGGGAGCTGAAACCAGAACCATCTGTGCGTGAAAAGATGGACGTATGTTTATTACACTTTGAACGTTTAATGCAATTAAAAGGCGAAAAGGTTGCTGTTCGTGAGTTTCGTAAGCATGCTTCATGGTACTTAAAAGGTATTCGAGGAAATGGGAAAGTTCGTAATGTCATTAACCAAATAGAAACGGCTCTTGAATTACGTACGTTATTAAATGGCGTTGCTGAGCAATTGGGTGAAGAAATAACAACTGCAGAGGTAATTTAAATACAAAAAGGCATTCGAGTATCCATATAGGGTTGCGAATGCCTTTCGTTGTTTTAAAGTATATATATGATTATTTAGAAGAAAGGGCTTCTTTTGTTGGGCCCATAACACCAGGTACAGGGAGCCCGGCCTGTCTTAATAACACTTGCATTTGTGCGCGATGATGTGTTTGGTGATCGACCATTGCGCGTAAAAGTGCACCAATAGGAGTCGGTTGTCCATGACTATCTACTTCATTTAATAAGGCTTCATTATTTAATTTTTCTTTTACTACTTTGATTATATTTTCGCTTACAGCTTTATAAGCATTTGTAATCTCAGTCATTGAAGGTGGTACTTGAGTAGGGTTTAGTTTAACTTCAAGTTCAAGACCGATTTGTCCAATAAAATAAGCTGGTGAGTTTGTTAAATGCCAGCTGATCCATTCGAGTGAATTGTGACCTTCTACAATTTCAAACCCTTTCTTTTCTTCAGAAACTGCCTCGAAAATCGAGATTGTTCCATTACTATTATTTCGCCATTCTGAGATAAAATCATTTACATTACGATACATCTCTTAACTCTCCTCATCCTTAGAATTTCTAAACGTTAGCATAATTTTAATATATAATCGGAAATAAATAAAAAGAATGACTCATGGTGTTCTGAAAAATATAACTATTTAAAAATATATAAAATCATTCGAAAGAGATGAATAGTTGTAAAATATTGTGTACAATAGGTACATTATGGACAATTATAGACAAGTGCGGAAAAGCAGTTAAGGAGTGAGGAACATGTCAAACATAGAAGAATTGAATGACCAACTTTTGGTGAGACGCCAAAAGATGAAAGATATTCGTGAAAATGGTTTAGATCCATTTGGTAGCCGTTTTGAACGTACACATCTAACTACGGAAATTCGCGAACAATTTGATGGATTTTCAAAAGAGGAATTAGAAGAAAACGCAAATGAAGTTGTAATTGCTGGACGTATTATGACAAAACGCGGTAAAGGAAAAGCTGGATTTGCTCATATTCAAGATTTAGGTGGCCAAATGCAGATTTACGTTCGTAAGGATCACGTTGGAGATGAAGCTTACGATTTATTTAATACTGCGGATTTAGGTGATATCGTAGGTATCCGTGGGAATGTTTTTAAAACAAATGTTGGAGAACTTTCTGTAAAAGCAGAAGAGTTCACATTCCTTACTAAATCTCTTCGTCCAATGCCTGAAAAATTTCATGGTCTACAAGATATCGAACAAAGATATCGCCAACGCTACTTAGACTTAATGACGAATGCGGAGAGTAAACAAACTTTCATTACTCGTTCTAAAATTATTCGAGCAATCCGTAATTATCTAGACAGTCAAGGTTACTTAGAGGTAGAAACGCCAATGCTACACACAATTGCTGGTGGTGCCTCTGCTCGTCCGTTTATAACACACCATAATGCATTAGACATGGAACTTTATATGCGTATTGCAATTGAACTTCATTTAAAACGTTTGATTGTTGGTGGACTTGAAAAAGTATACGAAATCGGCCGAGTATTCCGCAACGAAGGAATTTCAACTCGCCATAATCCGGAATTCACAATGATTGAGTTATATGAAGCATATGCAGATTATCGCGATATCATGGCGTTAACTGAGAATTTAATTTCACATGTTGCACAAGAAGTACTAGGTACAACAACAGTTAAATATGGTGAAGATGAAATAAACCTTGCAACTGGATGGAAACGAGTGCACATGGTTGATGCGGTTAAAGAGGCGACAGGTGTTGACTTCTGGCAACCGATGACAAAAGAACAAGCACAAGCTCTTGCAAAAGAACATGGTGTGGAAATTAAAGAAATGCATGAAGTTGGCCATATTATTAATGAATTCTTCGAACAAAAAGTAGAAGAAACATTAGTTCAACCAACATTTGTATTTGGTCACCCAGTTGAAATTTCCCCTTTAGCAAAGAAAAACCCAGAGGATCCACGTTTCACGGACCGCTTTG
>NZ_LT985980.1:2438510-2446270 GCF_900291985.1 Lysinibacillus timonensis
AAACTGGATAAAACGACATTGAAACATATTTTTAGTTCAAGAATTTTATTGTAAGTCTAAATCTTCTCTTTATGAGAAGTAATAACTTTTAGGTTAAGTTATTAAGGGCGCACGGTGAATGCCTTGGCACTAGGAGTCGATGAAGGACGGCACTAACACCGATATGCCTCGGGGAGCTGTAAGTAAGCTTTGATCCGGGGATTTCCGAATGGGGGAACCCACTATGCGTAATGGCATAGTATCTTCACGTGAATTCATAGCGTGTTGAAGACAGACCCAGGGAACTGAAACATCTAAGTACCTGGAGGAAGAGAAAGAAAATTCGATTCCCTGAGTAGCGGCGAGCGAAACGGGAAGAGCCCAAACCAAGAGGCTTGCCTCTTGGGGTTGTAGGACACTCCTTTGGAGTTACAAAAGAATGAATTAGACGAAGCGACATGGAAAGGTCCGCTATAAGAGGTAACAGCCCTGTAGTCAAAAGTTCATTCTCTCCGGAGTGTATCCTGAGTACGGCGGAACACGTGAAATTCCGTCGGAATCCGGGAGGACCATCTCCCAAGGCTAAATACTACCTAGTGACCGATAGTGAACCAGTACCGTGAGGGAAAGGTGAAAAGCACCCCGGGAGGGGAGTGAAAGAGAACCTGAAACCGTGTGCCTACAAGTAGTTAGAGCCCGTTAATGGGTGATAGCGTGCCTTTTGTAGAATGAACCGGCGAGTTACGATTACGTGCAAGGTTAAGTTGAGAAGACGGAGCCGCAGCGAAAGCGAGTCTGAATAGGGCGAATGAGTACGTGGTCGTAGACCCGAAACCAGGTGATCTACCCATGTCCAGGGTGAAGGTGAGGTAACACTTACTGGAGGCCCGAACCCACGCACGTTGAAAAGTGCGGGGATGAGGTGTGGGTAGCGGAGAAATTCCAATCGAACTTGGAGATAGCTGGTTCTCTCCGAAATAGCTTTAGGGCTAGCCTCGTGATAGAGAATACTGGAGGTAGAGCACTGTTTGGACTAGGGGGGCATCTCGCTTTACCGAATTCAGACAAACTCCGAATGCCAGATATTTATACACGGGAGTCAGACTGCGAGTGATAAGATCCGTAGTCAAAAGGGAAACAGCCCAGACCACCAGCTAAGGTCCCAAAGTAATCGTTAAGTGGAAAAGGATGTGGCGTTGCTTAGACAACCAGGATGTTGGCTTAGAAGCAGCCATCATTTAAAGAGTGCGTAATAGCTCACTGGTCGAGTGACGCTGCGCCGAAAATGTATCGGGGCTAAACGATTCACCGAAGCTGTGGATGGACATCTTTGATGTCCGTGGTAGGAGAGCGTTCTAAGTGCGTTGAAGTCAGACCGGAAGGACTGGTGGAGCGCTTAGAAGTGAGAATGCCGGTATGAGTAGCGAAAGATGGGTGAGAATCCCATCCACCGTATGACTAAGGTTTCCTGAGGAAGGCTCGTCCGCTCAGGGTTAGTCGGGACCTAAGTCGAGGCCGATAGGCGTAGACGATGGACAACAGGTTGATATTCCTGTACCACCTCCCCGCCGTTTGAGTAATGGGGGGACGCAGTAGGATAGGGAAAGCGCGTCGTTGGTTGAACGCGCCCAAGCAGTAAGGCGTGGAAGTAGGCAAATCCGCTTCCTGTAACGTTGAGCTGTGATGGGGAGCTCTTTTAGAGCGAAGTTCCTGATTTCACACTGCCAAGAAAAGCCTCTAGCGAGGCGGGAGGTGCCCGTACCGCAAACCGACACAGGTAGTCGAGGAGAGAATCCTAAGGTGTGCGAGAGAACTCTCGTTAAGGAACTCGGCAAAATGACCCCGTAACTTCGGGAGAAGGGGTGCTCTCGAGAGAGAGCCGCAGTGAATAGGCCCAGGCGACTGTTTAGCAAAAACACAGGTCTCTGCAAAACCGTAAGGTGAAGTATAGGGGCTGACGCCTGCCCGGTGCTGGAAGGTTAAGAGGAGGGGTTAGCTTACGCGAAGCTCTGAATTGAAGCCCCAGTAAACGGCGGCCGTAACTATAACGGTCCTAAGGTAGCGAAATTCCTTGTCGGGTAAGTTCCGACCCGCACGAAAGGCGTAACGATCTGGGCACTGTCTCAACGAGAGACTCGGTGAAATTATAGTACCTGTGAAGATGCAGGTTACCCGCGACAGGACGGAAAGACCCCGTGGAGCTTTACTGTATCTTGATATTGAATTTTGGTACAACTTGTACAGGATAGGTAGGAGCCTGAGAAATAGGAGCGCCAGCTTCTATGGAGGCGTCGGTGGGATCCTACCCTGGTTGTATTGAAATTCTAACCCGTACCCCTCATCGGGGTAGGAGACAGTGTCAGGTGGACAGTTTGACTGGGGCGGTCGCCTCCTAAAAGGTAACGGAGGCGCCCAAAGGTTCCCTCAGAATGGTTGGAAATCATTCGTAGAGGGTAAAGGCACAAGGGAGCTTGACTGCGAGACCTACAAGTCGAGCAGGGTCGAAAGACGGGCTTAGTGATCCGGTGGTTCCGCATGGAAGGGCCATCGCTCAACGGATAAAAGCTACCCCGGGGATAACAGGCTTATCTCCCCCAAGAGTCCACATCGACGGGGAGGTTTGGCACCTCGATGTCGGCTCATCGCATCCTGGGGCTGTAGTCGGTCCCAAGGGTTGGGCTGTTCGCCCATTAAAGCGGTACGCGAGCTGGGTTCAGAACGTCGTGAGACAGTTCGGTCCCTATCCGTCGTGGGCGTAGGAAATTTGAGAGGAGCTGTCCTTAGTACGAGAGGACCGGGATGGACACACCGCTGGTGTACCAGTTGTCTTGCCAAAGGCATCGCTGGGTAGCTATGTGTGGACGGGATAAGTGCTGAAAGCATCTAAGCATGAAGCCCCCCTCAAGATGAGATTTCCCATTCATTAGAAGTAAGATCCCTCAAAGACGATGAGGTAGATAGGTTCGAGGTGGAAGTGTGGTGACACATGGAGCTGACGAATACTAATCGATCGAGGACTTAACCAAAACGAACTTGAACGTATTCAATGTCCTTATCCAGTTTTGAGAGAATAAGATTAAAAATCTTTTTCAATAAATACTTGCAAAAGTATTTTAAAGTGATATAATAAATCTTGTCTCAAATTTAGTGAGTCTAGTGATGATGGCAAAGAGGTCACACCCGTTCCCATACCGAACACGGAAGTTAAGCTCTTTAGCGCCGATGGTAGTTGGGGGCTTCCCCCTGCGAGAGTAGGACGTTGCTAGACTTTATACCCAGGAGGATTAGCTCAGCTGGGAGAGCACCTGCCTTACAAGCAGGGGGTCGGCGGTTCGAGCCCGTCATCCTCCACCATATAAGATAAAGCCGGTGTAGCTCAATTGGTAGAGCAACTGACTTGTAATCAGTAGGTTGAGGGTTCAAGTCCTTTCGCCGGCACCATTTTGGAGCCATTAGCTCAGTGGTAGAGCATCTGACTTTTAATCAGAGGGTCGAAGGTTCAAGTCCTTCATGGCTCACCAGTTTTATAATTAAGCTTAATATCAATATGCGGGTGTGGCGGAATTGGCAGACGCACTAGACTTAGGATCTAGCGCCGCAAGGCGTGGGGGTTCGACTCCCTTCACCCGCACCATTTTATTAAGTTATGCACATGCGGAAGTAGTTCAGTGGTAGAACACCACCTTGCCAAGGTGGGGGTCGCGGGTTCGAACCCCGTCTTCCGCTCCAAATGTGCCGGGGTGGCGGAACTGGCAGACGCACAGGACTTAAAATCCTGCGGTAGGTGACTACCGTACCGGTTCGATTCCGGTCCTCGGCACCATTTTTGAAATTAATAGCAAGCGCCCGTAGCTCAATTGGATAGAGCGTCTGACTACGGATCAGAAGGTTGTGGGTTCGACTCCTGCCGGGCGCGCCAATTTAACGGGAAGTAGCTCAGCTTGGTAGAGCACTTGGTTTGGGACCAAGGGGTCGCAGGTTCGAATCCTGTCTTCCCGACCATACAAAAAAGTACGGGGCCTTAGCTCAGCTGGGAGAGCGCCTGCCTTGCACGCAGGAGGTCAGCGGTTCGATCCCGCTAGGCTCCATTATGAACCTTGAAAACTGAACAACAAAACGTTAATGAATTAAACGTTTCTATTATAAGAAACACAATTTTGGACATCAATTTTGATGCCAGTAGAATTTTGAGCTAAACTCAAATTCGCCATTTTATGGAGAGTTTGATCCTGGCTCAGGACGAACGCTGGCGGCGTGCCTAATACATGCAAGTCGAGCGGACTGATGGGAGCTTGCTCCCAGATGTTAGCGGCGGACGGGTGAGTAACACGTGGGCAACCTGCCCTATAGTTGGGGATAACTCCGGGAAACCGGGGCTAATACCGAATGATACTATTTAACTCCTGTTAGATAGTTGAAAGATGGTTCTGCTATCGCTATAGGATGGGCCCGCGGCGCATTAGCTAGTAGGTGAGGTAACGGCTCACCTAGGCGACGATGCGTAGCCGACCTGAGAGGGTGATCGGCCACACTGGGACTGAGACACGGCCCAGACTCCTACGGGAGGCAGCAGTAGGGAATCTTCCACAATGGGCGAAAGCCTGATGGAGCAACGCCGCGTGAGTGAAGAAGGTTTTCGGATCGTAAAACTCTGTTGTAAGGGAAGAACAAGTACAGTAGTAACTGGCTGTACCTTGACGGTACCTTATTAGAAAGCCACGGCTAACTACGTGCCAGCAGCCGCGGTAATACGTAGGTGGCAAGCGTTGTCCGGAATTATTGGGCGTAAAGCGCGCGCAGGCGGTCCTTTAAGTCTGATGTGAAAGCCCACGGCTCAACCGTGGAGGGTCATTGGAAACTGGAGGACTTGAGTGCAGAAGAGGAAAGTGGAATTCCAAGTGTAGCGGTGAAATGCGTAGAGATTTGGAGGAACACCAGTGGCGAAGGCGACTTTCTGGTCTGTAACTGACGCTGAGGCGCGAAAGCGTGGGGAGCAAACAGGATTAGATACCCTGGTAGTCCACGCCGTAAACGATGAGTGCTAAGTGTTAGGGGGTTTCCGCCCCTTAGTGCTGCAGCTAACGCATTAAGCACTCCGCCTGGGGAGTACGGTCGCAAGACTGAAACTCAAAGGAATTGACGGGGGCCCGCACAAGCGGTGGAGCATGTGGTTTAATTCGAAGCAACGCGAAGAACCTTACCAGGTCTTGACATCCCGCTGACCGCTATGGAGACATAGCTTTCCCTTCGGGGACAGCGGTGACAGGTGGTGCATGGTTGTCGTCAGCTCGTGTCGTGAGATGTTGGGTTAAGTCCCGCAACGAGCGCAACCCTTGTTCTTAGTTGCCATCATTTAGTTGGGCACTCTAAGGAGACTGCCGGTGACAAACCGGAGGAAGGTGGGGATGACGTCAAATCATCATGCCCCTTATGACCTGGGCTACACACGTGCTACAATGGACGGTACAAACGGTTGCCAACTCGCGAGAGGGAGCTAATCCGATAAAACCGTTCTCAGTTCGGATTGTAGGCTGCAACTCGCCTACATGAAGCCGGAATCGCTAGTAATCGCGGATCAGCATGCCGCGGTGAATACGTTCCCGGGCCTTGTACACACCGCCCGTCACACCACGAGAGTTTGTAACACCCGAAGTCGGTGAGGTAACCTTATGGAGCCAGCCGCCGAAGGTGGGACAGATGATTGGGGTGAAGTCGTAACAAGGTAGCCGTATCGGAAGGTGCGGCTGGATCACCTCCTTTCTAAGGATATTTAACGGAATTCAAGCCTTGGGCTTGAAACATTAACGTTTTGTGTTCAGTTTTGAAGGTTCAACGAAAAGCGTAGAACGCTTGTTTAACTCGATAGACTACTGGAGGCATCGAACAAGAATGCTTGCATTCGTAGTGAGATGGCGAAGTAGGCGTACGAGTTAGCGTTCGGAGCTAGACATTTGAATACTTCTATTAGATTGTTCTTTGAAAACTGGATAAAACGACATTGAAATATTTTTTTGTTCAAGATTTTTATTGTAAGTTCTTAAATCTTCTCTTATAGAGAAGTGTAACGAACCAGAGGGTTTCAAGACACGAGTTATACGAGGAAACAAGGGAGTGAGCACCGCAATGTACTTAGGTACATGAGGATGTGAACGAGCGCAGTTGACGAAGTAGAACGATGTGTATTGGAAGCCGAATTAGGTTAAGTTATTAAGGGCGCACGGTGAATGCCTTGGCACTAGGAGTCGATGAAGGACGGCACTAACACCGATATGCTTCGGGGAGCTGTAAGTAAGCTTTGATCCGGGGATTTCCGAATGGGGGAACCCACTATGCGTAATGGCATAGTATCTTCACGTGAATTCATAGCGTGTTGAAGACAGACCCAGGGAACTGAAACATCTAAGTACCTGGAGGAAGAGAAAGAAAATTCGATTCCCTGAGTAGCGGCGAGCGAAACGGGAAGAGCCCAAACCAAGAGGCTTGCCTCTTGGGGTTGTAGGACACTCCTTTGGAGTTACAAAAGAATGAATTAGACGAAGCGACATGGAAAGGTCCGCTATAAGAGGTAACAGCCCTGTAGTCAAAAGTTCATTCTCTCCGGAGTGTATCCTGAGTACGGCGGAACACGTGAAATTCCGTCGGAATCCGGGAGGACCATCTCCCAAGGCTAAATACTACCTAGTGACCGATAGTGAACCAGTACCGTGAGGGAAAGGTGAAAAGCACCCCGGGAGGGGAGTGAAAGAGAACCTGAAACCGTGTGCCTACAAGTAGTTAGAGCCCGTTAATGGGTGATAGCGTGCCTTTTGTAGAATGAACCGGCGAGTTACGATTACGTGCAAGGTTAAGTTGAGAAGACGGAGCCGCAGCGAAAGCGAGTCTGAATAGGGCGAATGAGTACGTGGTCGTAGACCCGAAACCAGGTGATCTACCCATGTCCAGGGTGAAGGTGAGGTAACACTTACTGGAGGCCCGAACCCACGCACGTTGAAAAGTGCGGGGATGAGGTGTGGGTAGCGGAGAAATTCCAATCGAACTTGGAGATAGCTGGTTCTCTCCGAAATAGCTTTAGGGCTAGCCTCGTGATAGAGAATACTGGAGGTAGAGCACTGTTTGGACTAGGGGGGCATCTCGCTTTACCGAATTCAGACAAACTCCGAATGCCAGATATTTATACACGGGAGTCAGACTGCGAGTGATAAGATCCGTAGTCAAAAGGGAAACAGCCCAGACCACCAGCTAAGGTCCCAAAGTAATCGTTAAGTGGAAAAGGATGTGGCGTTGCTTAGACAACCAGGATGTTGGCTTAGAAGCAGCCATCATTTAAAGAGTGCGTAATAGCTCACTGGTCGAGTGACGCTGCGCCGAAAATGTATCGGGGCTAAACGATTCACCGAAGCTGTGGATGGACATCTTTGATGTCCGTGGTAGGAGAGCGTTCTAAGTGCGTTGAAGTCAGACCGGAAGGACTGGTGGAGCGCTTAGAAGTGAGAATGCCGGTATGAGTAGCGAAAGATGGGTGAGAATCCCATCCACCGTATGACTAAGGTTTCCTGAGGAAGGCTCGTCCGCTCAGGGTTAGTCGGGACCTAAGTCGAGGCCGATAGGCGTAGACGATGGACAACAGGTTGATATTCCTGTACCACCTCCCCGCCGTTTGAGTAATGGGGGGACGCAGTAGGATAGGGAAAGCGCGTCGTTGGTTGAACGCGCCCAAGCAGTAAGGCGTGGAAGTAGGCAAATCCGCTTCCTGTAACGTTGAGCTGTGATGGGGAGCTCTT